>RQOP01000063.1 GCA_008373095.1 SAR202 cluster bacterium
GCGTGGGTTAGAGAAGGAAGATTTCGATAGGCTTAAAGAATCCGGCTACCCATTGGTGGCGGTGCCCACCGAATTTGGAGGAATCTGGGAGGGGGACAAGATTGGAACGCGACAAGTTTGTGAAATTCTCAAAACGCTTGCTCAAGGAGATTCATCAATAGCTCTTGTTTCAGCAATGCACCCTGCTGTGATTGGCTCTGCTGGTTGGTCGACTATATCGGCCGCCCCGGAACCTTATACTAAAGCATGGGAAGAACAGCGTGACTGGGCTTTCCAAACGGCGAAGGAGGGACATTTTTGGGGAACAATAATGTCTGAACCCGGTAGTGGAGGAGATAATACTCAATCAACTTCTGGAGCAAGGTTATCTGACGATGGGTTTCATTATCAGATAAGTGGACAGAAGCATTTTGGGAGTGGGTCGGGTATGACTTCTTTCATGGTGACTCATGCCATACCAGAAGGGGAAGTATCTCCAGATACATTCGTTTTGGATATGCGTGATGCGGACTGGGACGGGTCTTCCGGGGTTGAGCTTGTAGCTGCATGGGATGGTCATGGTATGACGTCTACGCAAAGCCATCGAATGCTTTTCGAGAATTTTCCCGCCACAAGATTGGCATTTCCCGGGGATGAACGACGCAAAATTATTGCCGGTATGGATCGCCCACAAGGGGCCTTCTTTGTGGCAGTGATTACGGGCATCGTCGAAGTGGCTGTAGCAACCGCACGGCAGCAGTTAGACTCTAAACGTCATCGTATGCGTTCCTATGAAGAGGTGGAGTGGGCAAAAGTAGAAATTGACGCATGGGTGATTCGACAATCGTATGAGGGCATGCTTCGTGAAGTGGAAAGAGGAAGTACTCCCGCTCGCAACACTCTCTTGGCTAAAGAAGCAATTGCTGAGCTTGCTGAATCCGTACTTCTGCGGATCAGCAAGGTTATAGGTGGAGGTGCTTACTCTAGGCATGCTCCATATGGGTTTTGGCTCGAAGATGTACGAGCTTTAGGGTTTTTGCGTCCACCATGGGCTCTGGCCTACGAGCGGGTTTTCCAGGGATCATGGGACATATGAAATATAGGATATATTTTTCTACCTTGACGTGAGTTGAGGCGATATGACTCCTGTCATATACTGCCTAACAGGTCCTATATTCATATGAAAAGAGTTGATTAAGGAAAGAACTATGAAACTCGGATATTTCACAATGCCTCTTCATCCTCCGGGGTCTAACATCACACAAACGATGGATGACGATTTGGACCAGTTGGTATACCTAGATAAGCTTGGTTATTCTGAAGCTTGGATTGGGGAGCATTTCACCGCTCAGTGGGAGAACATACCTGCTCCTGACCTTTTTATTGCTAAAGCTATAGCGATGACAGAAAACATTGTTTTGGGGACAGGGGTCACCTGTATGCCAAATCATAATCCTTTCATGATTGCCCATAGAATAGCTCAGCTTGACCACTTGGCTCATGGAAGATTTCAATGGGGCATAGGTTCCGGGGGATTCCCAGGTGACTTTGAGGTGTTTGGATATGATCCGGAGCAGGGTACCCATAGAACCATGTCAAAGGAAGCAGTGGAACTAATATTGCAGCTTTGGGAAGATCCAAAGCCTGGGCGATACAAAAGTGACTATTGGGATTTCACAATACCCGAGCCTGATGATGACATAGGACTTAAATTTCATCTCTCACCGTACCAGAAACCTCACCCGCCTATTGGTGTGGCAGGTGTTTCGCCTAAATCTGAAACTCTTACAATGGCTGGCGAGAGAGGATGGATTCCAATGAGTATCAATTTGGTACCTAGTAATACTTTGGCTGGCCATTGGGATGCTGTTGAGTCAGGAGCTACCCAAAACAATAACACGGCTAATAGGTCTGATTGGAGAATAGCGAGAGAAATATTTGTGGCAGAGGATGGAGACTCAGCTAGGGAAGAAGCCCTGAACGGGATACTTAGAAGAGATTTTGATAATTATTTTCATAAATTGATGTCCAAACTAGGTATGTTGGGCTTGTATAAAAGAGATCAAGAAATGCCGGATCATGAGGTAACGCCTGAATATGTCATGAATAATGTTTGGATCGTTGGAGATCCTGATGAAGTGGCTACAAAACTCCGAGATTTGCACGAAGAAGTTGGCGGATTCGGAGTATTACTAGCAATGGGTCACGAGTGGTCTCCATTGGATAAATGGAAACGGTCCATGGAATTGCTAGCGACTGAAGTTATGCCCAAGGTGTCAGATCTAGAATATTAGGCATAAGACTGCAGATGACGATGTTTTAATTTGGCACTTTTACTTGTATGGATACTCTGAGGGTATGTTAAGTACACCATCTTTTCCTACTTCATCGTCAATAGATTTAACGATCTCATCTAGAACTTTTTGGTGATCACTGCGGAATGTTGCCCGTAGCCTACCTTCCCTATAAATACTCCTAATTCCAGGGCTTCTAGCGATAAATTCCTTTATGTGTCTTTCACGATCAAACCCTGACCGAGTCCCGTAGCTATATTTGAGCATAATGGAATTCATGGCACTGGCACAGATCCAATGAAATTTGGCCCTCTCTACATCATCTGTTAATTCTTCTAAATCTTTCCTGCCTCTGGTCAGGATATCCGTGCCGTCAGAATCCATCGCAAGTCTGACCGCGGAGTCCCATCTGTCCTGAATTTGCAATTCTAAATCCGTTTTTGAGTCTATGTGTTGCAGTCGTAATTGAAAAGCAAGGAATGCCGCCACAGTAAGGGTTGCGAAGCCGGTTATCAAAGAAGCGATTATCGCTATTTCGTCAATGGACATCTTCACACCTCAAGCACAAATTAAAGATCACACAAAAATGAAATATTTGGCCTTTGTTATCTGGCGACAACTCCAGTCAGTTTTGCTTGCTCAATGGCATTCATATTTGTCATGAATCCAACTACTGCAGCTGAGCTATCGACATCAACTGGAATTGATGCGACACCTAAACATGAGATTGTGAATATGTATCGGTGGACTCCATGTCCTTCAGGAGGGCAAGGTCCTATCCAGCCTGGAGCTCCAATATCGGTTCTAGTTTCAAGAGAACCTTCAGGCAGTCCACCACCCTCTGACACAGAAGTCGCGTTTGCGGGGATATTGGCTACGACCCAATGCCAGAACCCACTGCCTGTCGGGGCATCGGGGGCAAAGCAT
>RQOP01000064.1 GCA_008373095.1 SAR202 cluster bacterium
ATATTCTTACAGCTGTGGCTATCGGCTTGGCTCTATTTTTTGGTGCCAGATGGGTCGGACTGGGAGAAGGAGAATTACTTCCTGGAGTGTTGGTAGCCTTTGTTATGTATGTCCAAAGATTTTTCGATCCTATTCGTAATTTGACCCAGCAATACACCCAGCTGCAGAGGTCAATGGCCTCCGGTGCTAGGATTTTTGACTTAATGGATCGGGAACCAGAACTTATCGATATCGAAGATGCTATCGAAATGCCTGAGATAAAGGGTGATGTAGAGTTCAAAAATGTTCGATTTAGGTATGTAGAAGGTGAGGATGTACTCAAAGGCATTGATCTTAAAGTTAATGCTGGTGAGACAGTAGCCGTAGTTGGGCCTACTGGTGCAGGTAAGACTAGCATCGTGTCGATATTGTCCAGATTCTATCCAGTAAGGCGTGACGAAGGGGAAATATTAATCGATGGTATCGACATCAGGGATGTAAAACGAACTTCTGTCGTTGGTCAGATGAGTATGGTTTTGCAAGAGCCGTACTTGTTCTCGGGCACGGTGATGGAAAACATTAAATACAACCACGTTGACGCTACTGATGAAAAAGCTATTTCTTCGGCTAAGGTCGTAGGAGCCCATGAATTTATTATGCAACTTGAAGACGGGTATGATACCTACCTTTCTGAGAGAGGGGCTAATATCAGCTTGGGTCAGCGGCAGCTGTTAAGTTTTGCTAGAGCTATTGTGGATGATCCCAAGATACTGATTCTTGATGAAGCTACTGCCAGTATTGATAGCCACACGGAATTAGTTATACAGACGGCACTGAGGAAGCTGCTTCAGGGACGGACTGCAATTGTCATAGCTCATAGGCTATCCACAATCAGAGGGGCAGATAAAATTGTTGTCCTTGAAGAAGGGGAAGTAGTAGAAGTAGGTAAGCACCAGGAGTTAATGGACAAAGATGGTTTGTATGCACATTTATATAATATGAACTTCCAATCCATTGAGGATTTGTAGAAATCTAAGAATTTTCAGGTAGCCATTGCATCCGAGTGATTTTGGTGTTGCATGCTAAAGAAAGTAGAAGAATTTATTTTGTCACGGCCTTTGGCAAGACTTTCCACTGTGACTCCTGCAGGGTTGCCTCATTCAATTCCCATATGTTTTGCGCTCTCTGGGCTTGATACTATTTACACCCCAATTGATTCAAAACCCAAGACAAGTTCAAAAAAAACTCTTACCAGAATAAACAACATTGTCAATAACGATGAGGTTGTAGTTTTATTCGACAGGTATTCTGAAGATTGGAATGAACTAGGGTATGTGATGGTTAGAGGTAAGGCCAGTATTGTCCAAAATCAACGCGAAAACTTGGGCGCCGCCACATTGCTGAAAAAAAGGTATCGACAGTATAGAGAACAAAACTATCTTCCAGAGGATCCTACTGTCATCGAGGTAAAGGTATACGATTACACCTCCTGGGGAAATTTGCGATGTAAATAATATCTCCTTGTATTTAGATAGCCTTATTTCGTGGTATCTATTTTTCTTGCTGTAGTCATATAATCTTTAGCGGATGGATGACTTGAGTGAAGTCCAATATTCAATTTGTGAAAAAGAAATATATAAAGAATGAAGTATGAGAATTTATTTTTGCCCTGAGTGTGGTGGATACTCTTTGGGACCCGCCACCTCCTGCGACGAATGCCAGGCTGAGTTGCCAGAAGATTCTTGGGCGGATATTACAGAGGAAGAGCTCCAACAGCTGGAGTATGTGGAGGATTTTGATCTTCCTCACGGAATATCAACGTGGGAATACGACGTTGTGAGATTGAAAACCGACACGGAAGAGGGTGGACTGCGCTATACCACTGGACTGCTTAAACGTATGGGCGACAAAGGGTGGGAATTGGTAAATATAACTCCCTTAGGTGATAAAGATGGTCCTAGGTACGGAATATTTAAGAGAGTATGGGATGAAGGCCATGTTGAGGATGATGACTCAGATGGTGCTTAGATAATTTCTAAATTCTGAAATTATTTCGGCGTCGTACGGGAATGGCAGGTCTGGTATTTCATCGAATTCACACCATTTAACTTCACTGACCTCATCTCCTGGGCTGGCTGTTCCTGATTTATGTGTGACTACATATACATGAACTACTACAGGTCCTTTTCCGGAAAAAACGCCCAAGTAATGTGACGGGATTGACCGTATTGTTGTCTCTTCAAATACCTCCCTAATGAGAGCATTTTCAACTGATTCTCCACGGTCTACATATCCGGATGGTAGGCTCCATTTTCCAAAGTGTGGCTCTATGTCCCGCTTTATAAGTAAAATAGAACTTTGGTAAGTAAGAAGTGCAACCACTGCCACTTTCGGGTCAACGTAAGTGAATGTTCCACAAATTTTGCAGTAAGGTCTTTCTTTATCTCTGTCAAACTTTCTCACCAATCCTGTGCCACATGTTTGACAGTAATTAATGTGGCTAAGTTCATCCATATAAAATATTCCTGTTGAGAATTTATGTTTTAAAAATGTTAGTTAATGCGATACTAAACATCTCTGTATAATTCCAAGGTATACGACCTGCAAAGGTGCTGTAAAGAAACATAAATGGCGCTAACCGATTCATGAATATTGAAAATCTTCTAAAGAAAACCATTAGCTCTTCACAATATAGAGCTATAAATATATTGAGTGAGCAATTCGATAGATTAGGAATACGGGCTTTTATAGTTGGCGGTACGGTAAGGGATATCCTTCTAGGGAAAGCTATTACTGACATTGATATCGTTTTGGAAGCCGACCCTCAAGATGTTACATCTGAATTTGATGTTAAATGTGAAGTAGAGGTGCATTCAATTTCGCAGTTTGGCACATGCAAAATAATTTTGTTAGATCAAATAATAGACCTCGCTATGGCTAGAAAGGAGGAATATTTATCTCCAGGAGACTTGCCGGTGGTGGAACAGGCTTCTTTCGAAGATGATTTGGCTAGGAGGGATTTTTCGATAAATGCTTTTGCTGCAGGGATTAATTCTTCAGATTGGTGTGAATTAATTGATTTTCATAATGGATTGGCCGATTTGACATCAAAGCAAATTAGAGTTCTTCATTCTAAATCTTTTGAGGACGACCCAACACGTATTTTTCGAGGATTACGCTATTCTGGAAGACTAGGGTTTGATCTGGAAAAGGGAACTCAAAAAAAGATGATGGAGGGGTTGAGGTTTTTATCGTTGCTCAGTGGGGTTCGTTTAACTAATGAAATACGAAAGATTTTTTCTGAAGAAAATTCAGACGCTATTTTGAGCTTACTAGACCAATATGAGGTAATGACATATGCCCACGAATCATTCCCTAATGGTGCAGATTTAACTAAGAGAAGAGATCTTTTACAGTCTGTGGGAATAGACCCCCATAACAGGGGCTTTTATGCTTTTGTATCCTTGATTGGCTCAACGGAGAGGCAAAATGCAATCGAGAGACTGAATTTAGGTAATGAGTTCATGAAGTTTGGATCTGATATAGGGAGGATAGAATTACTAGAGGAAAAGGTTTCTCGCAGCGAGCTTAATGATCAGCTAAAACAAATCTCGGAAACAGCTATTATGGTAGCTGGCACATATGTTTCAAGAAAAACTAAAAGTAATCTGGATTTATTTCTTCAAGAGTTAAATGAAATTAAGCTGCTAATTGACGGCCAAGATTTGATAGACCTTGGAGTGCCGGAAGGCCCAAGAGTTGGAGATGTGTTATCAAAAACTCTTGCGCATATGATCGAGTCTGGTTCTCTATCGAAATCTGAGCAACTTATTATTGCCAAAAATTTTATTTAAGATTTAGCCTATAGATACTCCAGAAACTCCGGGTTCAGTCATTGATTCTGGATCGAGTATTTTCATTAATTCTTGTTCAGATAAATCGGTTTCTTCCAGAGCCACTTCCATAATTGTTTGACCGGTTTCTTGGGCCTTATGCGCTAATGCTGCTGATTTGTCATAGCCAATATGTGGAACCAAAGTTGTTACAATAGCTAGTCCTTTTTCCACCATCTCTGGGCCTCTCGAGGTTGGTTTAAGTCCATCAATACATTGATCGGCCAGGTTTGATGAAGCTGTGGCTAACAAATCTATCGATTGAAGAAGATTATAGGCTGCTACTGGCATCATGACGTTGATTTCAAAGTTGCCAGATTGCCCGGCAACAGCAACAGTGACATCATTTCCGATCACTTGTGCAGCCACTTGGCATACTGACTCTGGTATCACAGGATTGACTTTACCTGGCATTATTGAACTACCGGGTTGGACTTCCGGTAACTCAATTTCGCCAAACCCACCTCTAGGACCAGATCCCATCCATCGCACATCGTTGGCGATTTTCATTAAACTGACAGCAACCGTTTTTAGGCAACCACTAGCGTCCACTATATTGTCCAGAGTACTTTGGGCTTGAAAGTGATTTGAAGTTTCCTCAATTGTTATTCCAAGAGACTCGGATAATTTCCCACAGACTCTCTTTGCAAATTCGGGATGAGTGTTTACTCCTGTCCCTACTGCCGTGCCCCCTAAGGCGACTTCTGCAAGCTGTTGAACGGCATGTTCCGCACGGGCAATACCCCTTTCTATCTGACCTGCATGGCCCAAAAACTCTTGGCCAAGCCTAACAGGAGTGGCATCCTGGAGATGAGTTCTTCCAGTTTTGATAACCGGCATGAATTCCTTGGATTTGGTGTTTAGGGAGGAAGATAATTTTTTCAATGATGGAATTAACTCATCTGTTATCGCCTTTGCAGCTGCTACATGTATTGCTGTCGGTATTACATCGTTTGAAGATTGGCCTGTATTCACATGGTCATTGGGATGTACAGGGACTCGTGAACCTAGTTCCCCCCCTAAAATTTCGATAGCCCTATTTGAAATTACCTCGTTAGCATTCATATTTGTAGAGGTACCAGACCCGGTTTGAAATATGTCTACCACGAATTGGTCATCAAATTTTCCCGCTGATACTTCTGTCGCTGATTGGATGACTGCTTTTCCTAAATCTGGGTCCAACTGGCCTAGCTCAATATTTGTCTCGGCTGCGGCTAGCTTTACCAGTGCAATTGCTTCAATAAAAGATCGAGAGAATCGAAGATCACTTATGGGGAAATTGAGCACTGCCCTCATAGTATTGGCACCATAATAGGCATGAGATGGGACTTCGAATTCCCCCATAGAATCCCGTTCTTTTCTGAATGTTTGATTTTCTACCAAAGTATTTCTCCGATTAAATTATTTGAAATATAGGCTTCTATGAGAAGAAACCTGTTATTAAAATTGTTAGAAACCTATATTAGTCTATAAAGTTTCCTTAAGAAATTCACCTGCTAACTCCGCTACTAGTTCAGTGTGGCTTCTGAAAAAATGATCTGCTCCAGTTATAACTTCTGTTCTTTTGGGTTCCGACATTCTATTGGACAGAAATCTAAATTGGCCAATAGTAAAATCATGGTCTCGATCGCCTAATATTAAGAGTTTGGGCTGAGTTATTTGAACCGTGCCGTATTGAGCAAATTTATTTTGTGGGCACGCTATAGATACAAGGGATTTAATTGAATTGGATCTTAACGACGATTCCAATGCCATCCAAGCTCCAAATGAATATCCGACTATTCCCAGTCGACTACCGTCTATTTTTGGGTTGATGGTGGTCATGTTTACGACCGACTGTGTGTCCTTCAATTCTTCTGGACCGTCGCCTGTTTCACCACTGCTCATTCCAACTCCCCTCTGGTTGAATCTCAATGTTGCGATACCGCTGTCAAGCAGGTAGGTTGAAATGTGATTTATCAAAGTGTCAAACATGTTTCCACCATATCGGGGATGTGGGTGGCATAGGATCACGCATGGGGGTTTTGCTGGCTTTGTCGGAATTTCAAGCAAGGATTCCAATTCCGAATTTGCCGTTGACAATGTTGTTAATTCTTTAGTTATTTCACTCATAGATGCACCTTGCTATATCAGTTGGAAATTTGTGGGCAGTGTCTAAATTAATCCTAAGTATAGTAATTGCTAGAGGGCGTTGCTAGAATCAATATGCGAAATCAAAAAATACAAATTCAATAAACTCGGTGGAAAATATGACTGAAGTCGATCTAAGAAGCGATACCGTTACCCACCCATCTCCAGAAATGAGAGAAGCGATAGCCAAAGCCAAAATTGGTGATGACGTGTTTAGCGATGATCCGTCAGTCAACAAATTGGAAGAAGTTGCAGCGGCGAAGGTAGGTAAAGAAGCTGCTGTGTTTGTGGCAAGTGGCACTATGGGTAACCTAATTTCAGTTCTATCACACTGTGGAAGAGGTGATGAAATTATTCTTGGCGACAAATCCCATATTTTTCGTTCAGAGGCTGGCGGCGCGGCGGCGCTGGGAGGAGTTTCCTACCACACGGTTAGGAATGATAGTAGAGGTATGCTCGATCCTTATGAAGTTGAAGAAGCCATGCGAGATTCGACGAACGATCACAATCCCCACACAGCTGTGGTTGCCATCGAAAACACTCAAAATAACTGTGGGGGAAGAGTACTCACTCCTCAAGATACCAAGTTAATAGCTGACGTGGCTCACGCAAATGAATTGCCGCTTCATGTGGATGGGGCCAGAATATTCAATGCAGCCGTTAAATTAGAAACTCCAGTAGATGAAATGCTGAAAGAGGCAGACACCGTAAGTTTTTGCCTTTCAAAGGGGCTTAGCTGCCCAGTTGGTTCTATTGTGGCTGGTACAAATGAATTCATTGATGAAGCTAGGAGATGGAGGAAAATGGTGGGCGGCGGAATGAGGCAAGCAGGATTTCTAGCAGCGGCAGGTATTGTGGCTCTTGATCGAATGGTTGATAGATTGGCAGAGGATCACGCGAACGCAAAGAAATTGGCAGAAGGGCTGTCTAAAATAGATGGAATCTCAATTGATCCGGATACTGTAGATACCAATTTGGTTTTCTTTGAAGTGGATCATCCTAATAAAAATGAGTTGATGAAAAAATTGGAGGCGGAAGGAATCAAAGGAGCCTCCCCTTATTCTAGATGGAGATTTGTAACCCATTATGGAGTTGATTCAAAAGATATAGATTACGTTTTAGAAGTGATGGCGAATGCCGTTGCGTCATAATTCTATAGATTTTATACAGACTAACTTCATGTTTTTATCTTTAAGTTCCTAGAGTTACTGAGCAGGTTTAAATATGCTGTCCCTGTTCAAAAACCATTCCTACCGCCGTTTTTTTGCGGGGTTGTTGTTTGACGATGCCTCTATGATGGTAAGCCCTATGATCCAAGGCTGGATTGTTTTAATGCAGACTGATTCTGCATTCTGGGTTGGGGCTACCGCTGGGGTTTCTGGGATTGGGATGACACTATTCAGTCCCTTAGCTGGAGTTCTAATAGATCGCTACAACAGAAAGATATTATTGATAATCACTCAATACATTCAAATAGTCCTTGTTGCCTTTTTGGCAATTGGGGCCTTTTATGAAGTTATAGAGGTATGGCATGTGTTGGTTTATGGCTTCTGTGGAGGTGCTTTTCACGCTGTAAGACTTCCCTGTAAATTGGCTATGACTTTAGATTTAGTGGGTTCCAAGAATCTGCTCAGAGGAACCGCCGCTAATTTCTTTTCTATGACAGTCATGGGAGTTTTAGCACCATTAGCAGGGGGTTGGCTTATTGATAGGGAAATCTATTTGGGATTTGTCTTTATGCTCATTTCCCTAGTTCTATCAAATTTAATTTTCTTAAATCTTAAGAATATAAAGTCTCCGGAAATGTCCACATCTTCCCATTTAGAAGATTTAGTTTATGGTGCTAAATATGTTGCTAATAATAAGATAATCCGATCTTTGATATTCGCAATACTGGTTACAGAAATATTTGGATGGGCAGTTGAATCAATGCTACCAGTAATCGCCAGAGACGAACTTGGATTAGATGCACGAGGGCTAGGAGTCCTCATGGCAGTGGGAGCTTTGGGAGCCGCATTTTCGACTGTAATTATGACCGTAATGCCCGATGTGGAAAATAAGGGTAAATTAGTTGTTTATGGGTTGTTTGGATTTGGCGTTGGCTTAATCACATTCGCATTTTCAGATATGGTGATTCTATCAATGGTTTTGTTGGGTGTGGCCTATGGCTCTGGAGTGATTTATGAAAGTGGGTTGTCAACCTTGCTTCAGACTTCTGTTCCAGATGAGATGCGTGGACGAGTGTTAAGTTTTCAATCTCTATGTTGGGGGTTTAGTGGGGCTGCTGGATTTCATGCGGGAGCGATTGCTGCCATATTAGGTGCTCCAATCGCCGTTGCAGCAGGCGGTGTAGTGGTTATATCAAACGGCATCAGAATAGCAAAAAATATGCTATCCATAGGAGTTAATCAGGACAATAAGATTGATGGTTGACTACTCAGTTGGATCTCTGGTCCACCATTCATTTAGCCTTTCTGATATGTACTTTTCGTAGCCTATAGTTCCAGGAGTATAGAAGTTTTTAGTACCAAGACTCTCTGGAAGATTTTTTGTTTTTACAAAGTGACCTTGGTAGTCATGAGCGTATTGGTAACCTTCTCCATATTTTTCTTGTGACATTAGTTCAGTGACAGGATTTCGAAGATGGAGGGGTACAGCTTTTTCGCCGGAAGATTTGATTTCTGATATGGCTGAATTTATTGCTTTATAGGCGGAATTACTTTTGGGGGCACATGCTAAGTATATGGTGGCTTCAGCCAAAATGATGCGAGCTTCGGGCATTCCTACAAAATGGGTAGCTTGTTGAGCAGAAACCGCCATAGACAGTGCTCGTGGATCGGCCAGTCCTATATCCTCACTGGCTAATATAACGAGTCTTCTAGCTATGAACATAAGGTCCTCTCCTGCCAAAAGAAGCCTAGCTAACCAATACACTGCCGCATCGGGATCAGA
>RQOP01000065.1 GCA_008373095.1 SAR202 cluster bacterium
TCAAGATATTGATGGTAACTGGCTAGAAATCATGGAACGGGCCCCGCAAGAATAGGGACTATCCTGTAGATAGTCCTGCGTTTTCCTAAACCTTTAAATTTATCTTCTTTTCTTGTACTAAAACTCATTTCGTTTTTATGTTTTGCTTTATATCATGCACGGAAGATTGGACTATGCATGAATAAATTATCTGGTTTAGGAGTTTCATAATGGCATCTAAAATGCTTACGGGTTCTATGATGTTGGGCGGGATGATATTAGGCTTCATCATGACGTTTTTAGAGACTTCAACTTCGGAAACTGACAGCTTTGCTGTTGTGGCCCAACAGCTTATTGACAGCCCGATGCAGACTGCGCTTTCAGGAACGGTATTTACTATTTCAATATTGGCTACTTTGATTGGTACGGCATACCTAGCTCGTTCCATGCAAGGGGAAAATAGGTCTGGATCCGATATAGCAGGATTGGCTTCAGTTTTAGCCTTTTTGGCGGCTGCAATACTTCTTGTTTCAAGCGGCCTGCAAAATTCTTTGCTTGACACTTCCTATACAGAACGGGGTGGTGACCCCGCTGTTGTTTATGCCATTTCAGAAGGTATAGCGCACAGTTCCTTTTCTTTAATTGGCGCATCCATGTTGTTGCTAGGAATAGCAATAGTTAGGCAAAAAAATCTGAACCTCATATTAGGTGCATTTACTGGATTATTCGGACTATTGCTTTTGATAGGTGGAGTAATTCCAGCCGGAGATCCTGGTCTAGATTCAACCACGGCCATAGAGGCTGTAGGTGGGATATTGTGGTTTATAGGGTTCCTTGGTTGGTTTGTCACGACGATGGTAATTGGCGGATTTATAATCAAACAGGCGAGGTCAACCTGAACCTATAGGAACTTCATTAGTATCGGCTTCAGGGGAGCTGTTAGTATCCTAAATGTAGGAGGTATGCTGCGGATCGTGTAAGCTGCCTGACATCGGTTAAATATCTTTAAGTTTATTTGATTTCTTGCATTCTTTATGTGGATTTTTATTAGAGATAATCTGGCTCCTATCGCTTTTCTTGCGATGTTAATTATTGTCCTTATGATTATTCAAAAAGGATACGTGGTGTTAGATAAATATTTTTTGTATTTTCCAAGCGATGAATTGACTCTAACTCCGGTCGATGTAGGCCTAATGTATGAGAATGTTTACTTAACTACTGCAGACGGGGTTGAATTACACGGATGGTTCATACCGGGGGAAACTGAGACCGTACTGATATTGTTTCACGGAAATGCTGGGAACATAAGTGACCGCCTAGATTACCTAAATTTGATGCATACTCACTTAGGCGTTAGCATCTTTATTTTTGACTACAGAGGTTATGGGTTAAGTCAAGGATCACCTTCAGAATCAGGTTTGTATTTGGATGCCGAAGCCGCTGTTGAATTCATCAGAGATAAAGTGGGATCGGAAGAAGGTCCTCAGAATTTGCTCCTCTTTGGGAGATCTTTAGGTAGTGCACTAGCTCTTAAAATGGCATCGAAGTATGTGGTTGATGGAGTCATATTGGAGGCTCCCTTTACTTCCACAATGGCCTTGGCGAAAACTCACTATCCATATGTTCCCGAATTCTTGGTCAAGCTATTTATTCGCGCTAGATATGAATCTGACACAGTAGCAGGAACACTCAATTCTCCCCTCATGGTTATTCATGGCACCAATGACTCGATTGTCCCTATTGAGATGGGGGAAAAGATCTATGATTTGGCCGATGTTAAAAAATCCTTTTACTCTGTTGAAGGAGCTGACCACAACAATACTTATGTCATTGCTGGTGAAAATTACTTCAAAAATATAAGGGATGCTGTACAGGGTTTTATGGAGAATCCATAGATTGAAAATGTTAATGGCCAGAAACCTATACAGCTAATACTATCCAACTCATGGGGCTAAACATTTTACAGTAGCCGCACTTGTGCATTTGTGTATGAGCAAGAGGAAAAATACCTATTAATTTATCTCGAGACACTTAATTCCTTCTTGCTGTATATTACTTTTCATAATCTTGGGATCGGGTTGATTGCGACCCATATTGAGGAAGTTACTAATGTCAGATCATCATAACCATGACAGTGATCATCACGAACATATTCAGAATGACGGTCCTTCAGGTATCCGTGGAAGGGGAAATTTTATAATTGCAGGCCTTACGAGCGGCCATGGGGTTTTCCATTGGTTTCTGCAGTCCTTCATTGTTCTTTTACCTGAAGTGGAATCTACCTTCAATTTGTCTAAAGTAGGCGTGGGTTCCATATCAACCACGAGAGAGATGGTTTCTGGCTTAATAACACTGCCAGGAGGAATCATCTCCGATGTTTTGAAGAAGTATTGGGGTTTAATACTGGCTTTATGCATGGGTGGGTTTGGTGTTGGCTGGCTAATTGTAGGCCAAGCACCAGTGTTTCCACTTTTACTCGTGGGTGTTGCATTTGTGGCCGCGGCAGCTTCCCTATGGCATCTGCCGGCTATGGCTTCTCTTTCTCATCATTATTCCCACAGGAGAGGAACTGCGCTGTCATTTCATGGAATCGGGGGGAATATCGGAGATGCGATTAGCCCTGTAGCCACAGGATTCTTATTGGCATATTTGACCTGGCAAGATATTTTGAGCATTTATGCCGTAGTGCCCTTATTTATTGCATTCCTTGTTTATTGGGCTTTTAAAAACATAGGTAGAGATAATGGTTCTGAAAACCACGAACCACATTCTGGTCAAAACCGAATCGATCAGACCAAGGTTATCCTGAAAAATCCCTTAGTTTGGATAATAACTTTTGCAGGTGGTATCAGGGGGATGGCATTTGTAGCTTTAATCACATTTCTACCATCTTATTTTTCAAGTGATCTTGGGCTGACTGACCTGCGTAGAGGAATATATTTCGGATTGCTTGTAGCCGTTGGGATCGTCTTTACCCCTCTTATGGGTTATCTATCAGATAGGTTCGGTAGAAAAATCGTGCTGGTTCCTGGCATGTTATTTCTGTCGGCTGTGGTCGTAATGATGGCTAATTTTGGAGAAGGGGTTCCCTTGGTAATATTGTTGATATTGCTTGGGACCTTTTTTTATAGTGATCAACCAATACTTACAGCATCGGCTCTTGATATTGTTGGGGAGGGGGTTGCTACCACCACCCTTGGTGCTCTTTCGTTTGCGAGATTTGTTCTTAGTGCTTCATCTCCAATAATAGCTGGATATTTATACGACGCCTATTCAATGGACGCGGTATTTTACTATGTGGCAGGTTTGATGCTTTTAGCTGCAGTGGTATTAGCAGTCACTAAATTGAAACCTTCTGAAAGAGCGGCTGGACACAACCATTAAAGTGAAGCTATTAGCAGAGCAGATAATAAGTTTTCTCTTATTACACTAGGAACAACTGATGACGGAACAATTTGATAGAGAGAAATTATTCTCAGGTCCAAACGTCGCGATATTGGCGACTGTGGACAGTAAGAATCGGCCACACGCTATGCCAATTTGGTACATATACGAGGATGAAAAATTCGTGATGACTGCCGGTAAAAATTCACAAAAGGTCAAAAATATCCAGAGAAGTTGTAACGCTACTATCGTTTTAGACCGTAGAGAACCTCCTTATCATGCGGTCATGATCCGTGGACGTGCAGAAATAGGTCCAACACCAGATTCTGAATGGCTACTTAGACTGGCAATTCGGTACTTGGGAGAAGAACAGGGCAAAACGTATTTTCAAGGTTTGGGTGATGATATCGTGGCTATAACAATCTATCCCGATGATGTGATTGAATACCTTGGTATTTCCGGTAGGGCCTAACTAGTAACTAGCATATAGAGTAGGTGTTAATATGGACTACGGGATAGCTATCCCTTCATATATAAATGCATGGAAAGATGTTCAGGCCGCTGAAAAAGCAGGCTTCACACACGCCTGGTTTTTTGATTCCCAACTCATCTATTCAGATGTATGGGCAACAATGGCTCTGGCAGCTGAAAATACAAAAAAGATAAAACTAGGTACCTTGGTTGCCATCCCTAGCAATCGTATTGTGCCGGTAACAGCGGCTGCAGCAGCGACTATAAATAAACTCGCTCCAGGCAGGGTAATTGTGGGTATTGGTACAGGTTACACAGGCAGAAATACCATGGGATTGCCTGCTCTCAAGATGAAAGAATTTACAACTTATGTATCTCAGTTAAAAGATTTACTGGCTGGAAATGATGTCCTGTTCAAAGAGGGAGATCGAGATAGATGGATAAGGCTGATCCATAGTAAGGAAAACTCTGGTCGTGATGATTTCTTCAACATAGAGGATCCTATTCCCGTAATGGTGGCTGCAAACGGTCCGAAAGGACAGGAGTTGGTGGGGGAAATATCTGACGGCTGGATCACTACTGGTCGTTCCTTAAATGTGCCGGAAGGTATTCCTATTATCATGGAAAGTGCTAAAAGATCTGGTAACTCATTTGATCGATTTGGTGGTACATATACCAAACCATATGTGACGGTATTAACCTCATCTTGTGTTCTTCGGGAAGGCGAGACCGTCTCTAGCGAGAGAGTGATAAGGAACATAGGGCCTACTTTAGTACCCGGCGTTCATGCTATGTGGGAGAGCAGCTTCGGTCCCGGATCCAATCTAGGAATGTCTAATTCTAATATTGCCGAAAATTACAATAAATACATCACGGAATACGGTGATAAAAAGACGCCATCAACTCCATCAGACAGAAGATATCTAGATGTTCATGAAGGGCATTATGCATATCTAAAGGAAGGAGAGGAAAAGTTTGTATCCAATGACCTTATTGCTCGCACGTTAACAGGAACAGGAAAAGAAATTAACGAAAAACTGGATCATCTTGAATCAATTGGAGTGAATAATGTCGCTCTTTCAGTTGTGGACTCAAGATCTGCTCAAGAGCTAATAAAAGATTTTGGAGAAAAGGTGATTTTGGAAAGGAAAACTTCTTAAATGGAAAATTTCCAAAATCATATTCGCTCTGTTACATCGGATTACAATTTACAAGTTCTGGAGTTAAGAAAAGTAGAGGGAGAACAGAGTGAATAAGTCTTACGATGCTCTCATCGTAGGTGGTGGCGTGATGGGGTGTTCGATTCAATACAATCTTGCAGAGAGAGGTATGAATCGTAGCTTGTTGTTTGAAAAGGATGTCCTTGGGTCAGGTTCTACATCAAGATCTCAGGCTATATTACGGATGCATTATTCTAACCCTGAGACCGCGATGATGGCCTGGGAAAGTTTAAAAATATTCCGTAATTTTGAGGAAATTACGGGTGTTTCTTCCGGCTATACGCAGACGGGTTATTTGCTTGCTGTTCCAGAACATTACCGCAATCCAATGCTACAGAATCTGCAAATGCAGCAGCACCTGGGAATAGATGTTAATGAAGTTGATTCCCGATTTGTACAGGATCTGGGTCTTAATGCATACCCAGAGGAAGCCGAGGCATACGCTTGGGAACCCTTATCCGGGTTTGCCGATCCCTATAGTGTGACTTTGGGCTACGCTAATCGTTCTAGAGAATTTGAATGTGAAATACAGGTTGAGAGCGAAGTTAAAGGTATAAGCATTGATCGTGACAAGGTTGTGGGGGTTAAGACTACAGATGGTGATGTTTATTCAGACAAAGTGGTAGTAGCGGCTGGTCCATGGTCAGCACCTCTCCTGAAAGAGGTTGGGTTGGACTTTGGAATAGAGACAGTTCGGCACCAGGTGTTCCTACTTGATAGAGGAGAAGGCCCGGCTAACAAAATACCAATTATTGGTGACGTGTCTTTGAATTTCTCTGCTAGACCCGACATAGGAAATGTGATCATGGTTGGGGTCGGTGAAGATGAAGTGGTCGGGCCGAACGAATACAATCAATCAGTTGATACAGATATGTTAGTGAAAACTCAAGCCGATCTTGCCAGACGGATTCCTGGCTTGCCAGATGCGAGTTTCGTTGGAGGCTGGTCGGGTCTTTTCACTGTAACACCGGATTGGCATCCTATTTTGAGTTCGATTGAAGGCATTGAAGGATTGTATGTTGCTATCGGCTTTAGCGGTCATGGGTTTAAGCTTTCGCCGATGATAGGGCAGGTAATGTCTGAAATAATTCTTGGTCAAGAATCAAAAAGTGTTGACGTTTCTTCTCTTGGTGCAAATCGATTTAAAGAAGGCCAACTGATGAAGTCTAGATATGATATGCAGGTGTTGGCCTGATTTGGTTCCTATATCAATCAACGATGTAATTCCGAACTATTGCTGCTGGCGTCTAGTTCGGAATTACACCATATTGTCATCTGTGTTTCGGATAATGTTTCTAAACGTTAGTCTTCTTGTCTTAAAAGACTTGCTCCCAACCAGACTAACGATGCAACCATGCCGAGGTACCCAATCATCATCAATGGGCTTTCATAGTCGATTAAGGACATAGCGGTCGCAAATATACCTGCGATGATCATTAGACCGGCAACAAGCGGGGTGAAATTCTTTTGTTGCAAAATTCCG
>RQOP01000066.1 GCA_008373095.1 SAR202 cluster bacterium
CCTCAACCTCACCTAGATTTAGAGATTTCGTACCGTTCGACGATACCAAAACTGCATTGTAAGGGCTACCTTCAGCAGCCGGAGTCACTCCTGACATCGAAATGACAATTGAGTCATTTGTAGCCTGGTCATTCTGCACGATAGCCGTGCCGAAAGTAACAACATCCGATTCTGCGAATGCAACCGTAGGAATCAAGAATGAAACCATAAGGGCGGTGATTATTATTAATGTCTTGGTCCTGAACATAGCTTACACGCTGCCTCCTTGACCAAATGATTTGACTTAGTCAGTCTTATTTATTAGTTACGTGTGGGTATAACACTACCACAAACACGCTCAGCATAGTAGCACTTAGAGGTGAAGATTCCAATAGAAATAATATTGAAATTATGGGAAATCTCTGTCTAGGCACATATCAAAATAAATTTTAGTCTATATTATGGCAGGAAAGCTCAAAAATTTTCTTAGATAATTTGAGTTATTAGATTGATATTTCCATTCAAGGATGATTTTGGAGTTAGCGTTGTCTTTTGATTATGAGCATGACACGTTTGAACATAGAAGTTTAAAAGTACTTGAGACAGGCTTAGTCAGATTGGGAGTAGAGCTTGACGAAAGGATTCTATCTGATTTCCTTATTTTTCATGATTTGCTGCTGGAAGCCAATGCAAATGTTAATCTCACAAAAATTATTGAATGGCCAGATGTGGTGCAGAGGCATTATCTCGATTCTATAAGTGTATTTTTAGCAGTTCCATCCCTATGTGAGGGAAAGGATAAAATATTGGATGTAGGATCTGGATTTGGAATGCCTGGATTGCCTTTGAATCTAATCTTTCCAAAAAATAAGTTTTTTTTGTTGGAATCGGTAAGAAAAAAACTGACTTTCATGAATGCTGTAATAGAGAAAATGGACTTATCTAATATCGGGACTGTGTTAGGAAGGGCCGAAGATCTAGCTAAAGCTGATAATCATAGAGAAAGTTATTCCCTGGTTGTATCGAGGGCCGTGGCAACACTTCCGGTTCTTCTCGAGTTTACTTTGCCCTTTTGTAGCATTGGAGGTGTGGTAGTCGCAATGAAAGGGGGTGGAGTTGACTTGGAAATCGCTCAATCAACTCAGGCATTGAAGATACTTGGAGGGGAAATAGAAAGGGTGGTTAGCGTAGGAGAAAAGTTACCTTGCTCAGATGGTCAACTTGTTGTGGTTAGGAAGATATCAGAAACCCCTTCGAACTTTCCACGCAAAGCAGGGATACCCAAAAAGAGGCCACTTTGAGATTCTTTTATAGCATTACTTCTAGGATTCTCAAAAAAAAGAATTTGGAAGATCGGTTCCAAAATGGCAACCAAAACCAAGCCTTAGGGTCTTTTCTTTCGTTTCGGACCGCTGCTATTTTTCTAGTAGCTTTTTTGGCTATGTATGCATTATTTAGGTTTTTTCAGATTGACTGGGATTCGGTCATAGATGCCCTGAGATCATTGCATATCGGAAATTATATTATTGCCTTGATATCTTACTATTTGAGTTTTTTATTTAGAGGCATGCGCTGGAAGATAATTGCCCACAACGCTTTTGAGGCAGATGAGTCTAAAGTAAATAGTCTTGGAAGATGCCATTCTGTTATTAGCGGATTTACTAATTTTCGATCTACCCTTCTTGTTTTGTGTGGGTGGTTTGTTAATTCACTAATCTGGCTGAGGCTTGGAGATGCGTACAGAGCTTATCGTTTGGGAATAATCTCAAAACTAGGGTTTCCTTGGGCTCTTGGCACATTGGTCGCTGAGAGAGTTTTGGATATGGCAATAGTTTTTGTGGCCATACTGTTTTCCCTCATTATGTTTTCCTCTGGACTTCAGACTGAGGCAATTCAAATCCTTGTCATTTCCGCAACGCTTATTACTTTTTTACTTTTCAGCTTTATTTTGTTGCTTATGTACGGCGGGAATTGGGTGATGTTATTGATGCCCACCCGTGCCCAACCGTATTACTTAAAATTCAAAATGGGTGTACTCAAAAGCTTCAAAAACATTGTGGTGATAACCGGGTTGGGTTTGTTGGCGTGGATTCTGGAATTTACGAGAATGTTTTTTGTGATTGAATCTCTGAGTATTGAAATCCCTATACATTTGATAATACTTGCGTCAATGAGTAATGCTGTTTTGTCCACTTTTCCAACTCCAGGGGGTATTGGATTTGTTGAACCTGGATTAACAGGGATTTTGTTAATATCTGTCGCTAGTTCAGATGCTGCCTCGGTTGCTTTGTTGGATAGGTCTATCACCTACCTAAGCATATTGATCTTTGGGGGTCTGGCTTTTTGGATCCATCATATTTGCTTCAGTAAAGAATTGGGCTCTAGAGACCCTGCCTTGCCCTCCTGAATAGATTTAGGATCAATATAAAAAGAAAAATTTAATATAAATAACTATTATTTATTGACTTGTAGGTGGAACATTAATAGACTTCACCGGTATAGATAACATTTATCATGAACGAGCATGTTTGATCATGTTGACAAATACGTCTTTGGAGGGGATTCAGAATGACCTTAAAAGAGATTCACCATACGGTAAAAAGGCCAGGAAGGACACAGGATCATGAACCTGTAGAGATTCCAGTAGCTGAGGAGTTAGCTACTGTACCTGGAATTGTCAAGAAAGATAATGATGTGGCTTGGTACTCCCGTAATTACCCTATAGTAAGTCAAAATGTGGAAAAGGCCGCTGACAGAGAGTGGACTTGGACTGTTTATACCGGTGAGATGTATGAATACAGGAAGCACCACGACGAGGTGAACAAGCCCTTAGTAGAGGCAGCCTATGTTTCAGGGGATATAGTGCCTACGGGAACTGTTGAATCTGGAAGGGACGTAACAGAAGAAATAAGGCAAAAGGCTAGAGAACTAGGATTTGGTGAAGTTGGATTTACCAAGTACGACAGAAAGTACGCCTACAAAAGCAAAAAAGCCTGGGTCAAATACGAGCATGCCATATGCTTAGCCCTTGAGCAAGACTACTGGCAGACTCAGACCATTCCCAGTATGGAGGCCGAATTTGCCCATTTCGGTACTTATGAAGAAGAAGGTGCGTTGGCCTTAGATCTAGCTGATTTCATTAGAGACCTTGGCTATCGAGCACAAGTTCATAGTCCAAATGATAATAGTGCGGCATATATACCAATGTTTGTTGAAGCTGGTCTTGGGCAGCTTGGTGCTAACGGGCAGCTATTGTCCCCACACTTCGGAAATAGGTCTAGGCTTATGATCATAAGTACCGACGCTATAGTCTCATATGATGAACCGGTCGATTATGGTATCCATAAGTTCTGTGAAATGTGTCAGGTTTGTGTTAATCGATGTCCAGGTAGAGCTTTGGTCAAGGAAAAAGTATTCTGGAGAGGTGTCGAAAAGCACAAATTGATGTATGACCGATGCCGACCTGTAATGGCGACCTATGAAGGGTGTGGCGTTTGCATGTTGGTTTGTCCTGTGCAGCGCTACGGTATGGCCCCTGTTATGGAACATTTTGTTGAAACCGGGGAAGTTTTGGGTAAGGGAACAGATAACTTGGAAGGATACGAAATCAGAGGTAAGGGTTACTACGGACCAGGTAAACTACCGTCCTTTAGTAGGGAATTTTTTGAGATTCCTCACGGGACTAAAGATGAATGGTTGTTCACGCAATTTAAACAAAAAATTGAAGAGAAAGGTAAGGTCACCGAAGAGGAAAAGCAGGAGTTTGTTAAAGAACTAGGTGACATACTGTCAGAAGAATCTATATTTGATGCTGGTTTATAGGGTTACTACTGAGAATTTGAATCGAAATGACTAGTAGGAAGACCTTTCAAAAAGAAAACATAGACGGACTATTCGGGGAACTGAATACCGACTATAAGGGCATGCCTGATAGTGAACAATTGCACAGGGATGCGCATCTGGCTATTGCTTACCATGATTCTGGTAGACCAATACCAGAGTCAATAGATCCTAGAGTAATCGAATTAATCTCCAAACATGGACCAAAAGACTCGTAATTTAGTCTAACAATAAAGGCCCCCCTAGTCTGTTTTTCTAAATAGATTGGTGGGGGTCTCTCATATATAATACCGAAACTCTACGTCATACAGGCGACTGTTAAGTTGCTTTCAAGAATATCTCCAATAACTTTTGATATCTAAATTAAGGAATAAAAAATGGCAACCAACACTAAAAATCTAGAATTACTGAAACATAAATCTGCTGAAGTTAGCCTGGGCCCGGACCGAGCTCCTGCAAGATCTATGTTAAGAGCTGTTGGATTAGATGATGAAGACATGGAAAAGCCATTCATAGCTGTAGCTAACTTAGCGAGTGACGTAACCCCATGTAATGTGCACTTGACGAGAATCGCGGAAAAGGTCAAAGAAGGTATATGGGATGCACAAGGCGTTCCATTTATGTTTGGAACGATTACTATCAGTGATGGCATATCAATGGGAACAGAGGGTATGAAGGGTTCACTTGTGAGTCGAGAGGTGATCGCTGATTCAATTGAAACAGTCTGTTTTACGGAAGGAATGGATGGATTGTCAGTGGTGGCTGCCTGCGACAAAAACATGCCGGGTGCCATGATGTCGATGGCACGTCTAAACATACCGTCTGTTTTTGTCTATGGAGGTGCGATTCTTCCCGGAAACTATGCAGGGAAAGACATAAATGTACAGGATATGTATGAAGCAGTCGGTGCATTTTCGACTCGACAAATCTCTTTAGAGGAATTGATAGCGATGGAGCGGGTGGCTTGCCCTGGGGAAGGCGCTTGTTCCGGCATGTTCACAGCGAACACAATGGCTTCTGCTATTGAGGCAATGGGAATGTCCATACCTGGTGCTGCTTCTATACCCGCGGTTGATCCAAGAAACTTGGATGTGGCCCATGAAGCTGGAAAGCATCTTTATTATATGCTTGAAAATGGCATAAAACCGAGAGACATTATGACTCGGCAGGCATTTGAGAATGCCATTAGATTGGTACTTTCGATGGGGGGTTCAACAAACGCCGTTTTACATCTCCTGGCCATTGCGAGGGAGGCAGAAGTTGAATTGACAATAGATGATTTCGACATACTGTCCAGAGAAACGCCATATTTGACTGATCTTCGCCCTGGAGGGAATTATGTGATGTCTGACGTAGATCGGTCTGGTGGAGTCCAAGTTGTCTTGAAAGAGTTGCTGGATGCTGGTTTATTACACGGAGATGCCAAATCGATAAACGGTAAAACACTTGAGGAGAACCTATCCGATGTTGATACAAAACCTGATGAACGAGTGATTTTTTCTGTCCCAAACGCTAAAAGTTCAACAGGAGGGTTAGCTATTCTGAAGGGGAATTTGGCTCCTGAAGGAGCGGTAATTAAGGTTGCAGGAACTAAGATAGAAAAGCATGAAGGTCCAGCTAAGGTATTTGACGGTGAGCGGAGTGCCTTTGAAGCAGTTACGGATGGTTCTATAAAAGATGGTGATGTAGTAGTGATTAGATATGAAGGTCCTAAGGGTGGGCCTGGCATGCAAGAAATGTTGGCTGTGACCGGCGCAATAATGGGAGCAGGCCTAGGGGAAACCACAGTACTTATCACTGACGGAAGATTCTCAGGCGCAACTCGGGGTGGCTCCATAGGACACGTTGCTCCTGAGGCAGCGGTGGGTGGACCAATAGGTTTGATAAAAGATGGAGACATCATCACATTGGATATTGAGGCTCGAGATTTAAGCGTTAAATTAAGTGATCAGGAGCTTGAGAAAAGAAAATTAGACTGGTCTCCTCCGGCCCCCAACTACGAAAGAGGCGTTTTGGCTAAATATGCTAAGTTGGTTTCCTCGGCTTCGAAGGGAGCGGTGACTAGCTAATTATTTAATAATTTCTGGTACTTAGTGATACAATTCACTAATGTTGAGGTCATTTAAATAGCCAGAACTTTCATTGAAACTCATTGAGGATTTTTTGTCGGTAATGAAGACGATATTTTTTGTCGGTAGTTGCACTTTAATGCTGATTACCATCTATATGATATTCATGTGGGTGCCAACTGAACAAAATCTTGGTATTTCTCAACGGATATTTTATGTACACGTTCCTCTCGGATGGATAGGTATGGTTTCTATCTTAGTGGTTGGAATAGCCAGCATTGGTCATCTTTTGACGAGAAATAACACTTGGGATGCCGTAGCATATTCTGCTGCTGAATTGGGTGTTATATTCGCGACTCTAATTTTGATTACTGGGGCAGTGTGGGCAAAACCGGTATGGGGGGTATGGTGGTCTTGGGATCCCAAATTGACCACTACTCTAATTCTCTGGTTTATATATGTTGGCTATTTAATGGTACGTTCTTTTTCTACTCCCGGTTCTCAAGGTCGTAGATATGCTTCAGTAGTTGCCCTGCTTGGGGCCATAGATGCCCCTATCATATATTTGGCTTCCATTTGGTGGAGAACGGCACATCCGAATTTGAATATTGGACCTCTTGCAGAAGCAGATTCCGATTTAGATGGAAGAATGTATATAACATTTTTCGTTTCATTGATGACGTTCACTGTTTTTTATGTGTATGTGATGTTAGAAAGAATTCAAATGAGAAAATGTGAAGATGATTTGGATGAGGTTCATCAATATGTTTCGCTTACTTAATAGGACTTTTGGATTATTGACTTTGGTGATCGGTGCAGTTGCACTTATTGCTGTTTTAAACAACGTTGTTGTTTATGCTGAATCAGCTGCTGTGGATGAAACTCAACAAAATGGGCCTGAGGCGAATTTAAAATACCTATTTGCGGTTTTTTTCTTGGTTTGGGCTTTTTTCTTCGGCTACACTTTTTTTCTTTCTCGAAGATTAAAAGAAATGAAAAGTGAAGTGGCGATATTGAAAAAGATAATTTCTGAAAAGGAATAATATTTTTATGAATGATGAAGGACATGGCGGGTACAATTCCGAATCCAAAATTACTGCTAATAGAGGGAAATTTCTTTTTGCAGCCACAATTCTATTTGCGGCCCTCGGATATTTTGCGTACATGGCCTTCCAAGGCGCTACTGTGTACTACTACACCGTGACTGAAATATCAGGCCAACCAGCTACTGCTGAAGGTAGAATGGTTAGGGTTAGTGGAAAATTAAAACCCGGGTCTTTTCATAGGGTAGAAGGTTCAACCTTGGCCCATTTTTCTTTGATGGATGATTTGACTGAGATTGAGGCGGTTCACAACGGAGTTTTACCTGATCTTTTCTTTAATGAGCATTCAGAAATCATTCTTGAAGGCAGCCACAGCCCAGGTAAAGAATTTGATAGCCAAAACGTAATAGTTAAGTGCCCATCAAAATATGTTGCAATGGAGGAATCTGGTAAAGAAGGAGGCTAGCCTAGGCTTTCTTCTACTAGTTCCACTAAGTCTTTTACTTTCTTGGATTCATTTTCACCTTTGGATTGAACACCCTCTTCCATCATCTGCATACAAAATGGGCATGATACTCCAACCGTGTCCGCTCCAGTTTCCAAAAACTGATCTGTCCTGGAATGATTTACTCTCTGATTGCCCTCTTCCTCGTACCACATGTGACCTCCGCCAGCTCCACAGCAAAAACCATTTCCTCTGCATTTTTTCATTTCAACTAGTTCCAGACCTGGTATCGACTTGGCCACCTGTCTGGGTGCTTCGTAAATACCGTTGTGTCTACCTAGATAACAGGAGTCATGGTAGGCCAAAGTCGTTTCTATAGGTACAACAGGTTTAATTTTTTCCTTCTCAATGAGATCGGAGATTAATTCACTGTAATGCATGACTTCATAGTTGCCGCCAAGATGGGGATACTCATTTTTGATATTGTTAAAACAGTGAGGACAACTTGTTAGTATTTTCTTTATGCTGTAGCGGTTAAAAGTTTCAATGTTTTGCATAGCTAGCATTTGGTACAAGTATTCGTTACCCATTCTTCTGGCAGGGTCACCTGTACAGGTTTCTTCAGGGCCGAGAATGGCAAAATCTACTTCTGCTCGATTTAGAATGGAAACCATAGCCCGTGGAATGCTCTGACTCCTTTGTTCCAACGCGCTAGTACAACCAACCCACAAAAGATATTCTGCTTCAGGGTTTTCAGCGAATGTTTTTACCTCAAGACCTTCATACCAACTTTCTCTTGTAAATGTTGTCCCACTCCATGGGTGACCTCTCTGCTCCAAGTTTCTTAGAGCCCCTTCCGCACCTTCTGGTATATCAGGCTCCTCCATTACCATGTATCTTCGAATATCTACTAGAGGATGGAACGGTTCGTTACCTACCGGGCATACTTCGGTACATGCACCACATGTTAAACAATCCCATACTGCTTGTTTTTCTATACGGGACCCAATGATGTTAGGGATATCTTCTTCATTTTCGACAGATGTGGCATCTGCAATGTGATATCGAAGTCCTTGTACGACATGCATGGGTGATAATACTTTTCCGGTAAGGTTTGCCGGGCATACGTCTGTACATCTTCCGCAAACTGCGCAGGCGAAAGCATCCAGTAGTTGTTTCTGGTTAAAGTCTTTCATTTTTGATGCGCCGAAAGACTCAGCTGTTTCAAAATCCGTTATGGTTGTTAAAGTTCCCTTTGCACCTAACTGACGGGTCACAAAACCAATTGGAGCTCCAACCAGATGTACATGTTTAGATATCGGAATGTATACCGAAAAGCCCAAAATTATAGCTAGGTGTACCCACCAACTCGTTTGATAAATAAATGATGAGATGTTTTGATTGAAACCTCCCCCGCTCAAAGCATCTCCGAGAAAATTGCCTATTGGAGAATGTGAATGAATACTTTTGGAAGCGACGTAGAAAGCTTCTCCGACTATTGTGCTGATCATCAACAGTGCTATTAAGGCAAGGATTATCGCTGCTTCCCTTTTTTGGGTCAGATCGAACCTTAAACGGTTTGCTGTAAATACCCATCTTCTTAATACAGCTAAAACTATTACTGATAATAGCGAAACTGCCAAAATATCCAGATATGTTCCAAAAATTTTCAAACCAGTTTCAGTGAGCAACGTTTTTGAAAAATTGGGGTTAATTGAATCTCCATATATAAAGATCAAGTAACTTACTGAAAATGATAAAAACCCCCAGAATATGACTGCATGGGCCATGCCAGCTCTGTCCCTGGCTACATCTGTGCTTTGAAGAACTTTTTTCTGCCCCAAGATATATGGAATGGCTCCCATGATTCTTTTTGGTAGCTGGTCTGTCCTTTGTGAAGGCTTCCCCTGGAGTATTGGCTTGAACATTCTGATGTACAAAAACGAAGCTGCTGCTCCGAAGCATCCAAAAGTTGCAACATACACTAGTATCCAGGACGGTATTAAACCAAGAAATTCACTAGGTGGGGCCATTTTTATCCTCCATAACAATAGATGTAATGTTATCACCGGTGGGGAAAATTACACGTTAATTTTGCCCTTTATGTTCTAAGGTATTTTCCAGAACTGGGGGATCTTTGGGTTTTCTAAGGATGAACGTTAGCAAACCACCAGTTATCCAAGCGGAACCGAATAAGAAGAAAGCAACTGAATAGCTGTAACTTTCTTCCCATAGAATACCTGCAATTAACGGACTCAATGCTGAAACCACCATTGTGATTGGTGCAATAACTCCACGAATGCTTCCCAAATATTGGCGTCCGAAATATTCAGGCAACGCAACATTGGTCAGCGTAGGAAATCCTCCCATAAAGAATCCATGTATGACTCCCCAAATTACTAAAATCCAGACAGAATCAATTGGAATAATCATGTATGTTGATAATCCAGCAGGTATCAAGCATAGCCCTAGGACTCGTCGTATATCCATTTTTTCTGCAAGGTAACCGAAAGGGATCTTACTAATCATCGCTGAGGTAGCCAGCGAAGTTGCTATAAGCGTGGCTGACTCGATATTTAAGCCCTTGTCCTGAATATAGGCAACCTCATGAAATAGTACGACTACCAATCCAGATAGCCCTAAACATTGAATTAACAAAAGTATCCAAAATTGGGAGTTCACTATGGCTTGTTTAAGGGTCCATGATTTAACTTCAGTCTCATCGGTAGGGTGTACATTTGATTTGGCTGTATCTCCGTCAGGGAGTAATCCAATATCTTCTGGACTTCTTCTGAGAAATAGCGATGATATCGGCACAATTGCAATTATTGCCATCATACCAAGGACTATCCATGAGGCTCTCCAACCGAGGGTTGAAATTGTCAAACCGGCAACTGGAGCCACAATAACGCCCCCCGCTGATATTCCCATTGTTCCGATAGCCATGGCCCGGCCTCGCATTTTTACAAACCATTTAGCCATTAATGAAGGGCCGACTAGTTGGCTACCCATAGCTGCAGTTCCAAAGCCGTAAACAACTCCGTATAGCATATAAAAGTGCCATACTTTATCTACCTGCGACGTCAATGCGAGAGCAGCTCCCCCAATTAGACTGCCGACAGAAACTATGATCCTGCCGCCGTGTCTTCTGTCTACAAGGAGACCTAATAATGGGAGTATTGGGATGGTGGCTAACTTGAATAAAGGGATTACAGAAAACTGGGTTCTGGTTATTCCTATATCTTCTCCCATTGGGATAATGAAAAATCCCAGGGCATAGCTCCCTGTTCCAGCATTTATCATACTTGATGTGAATGATGAGAATACTATTAACCATCCGTAAAAGAACCAGCGGTTTCCCAGTGCCTCAAGCCAAGCGTCAACTCTGGCCATTTTATTAGAGAGACTCCGAATCTATACTGAAAGCCCTAGTCATTTGGTATCGATGGGCGGTGGGTAAAATTCACCACTTTTTCAACCCACATTGAAGCCGAGAGTAATTTCAAATCGCTGAAATGATTGGATATTATTTGCAGTCCAAGAGGCATCCCATCGTGATCTAATTCATATGGCAACGAAATGGCTGGGACTCCGGCCATTGTCCAAGGTGCCTGAAAAACAGGTTGGCCAGTAGTCTCAGCGTTTGGGGCTCCAGACATAGCCGTAGGCATTATCAGCACATCGTATTTTTCCAAAAGCTCGGATACTTGGGTGACGTATTCTTGTTGGAAATGTTTTGCTTCAATATATTCATATGTTGGAGTTCTTAAACCATCCTCTATTATTTCTCTCACCTTCGGTGCAAAATCATCGGGCCTTGATTCATGATTATCTTTGTGAGTATGCGATGCTTCGCAATTCATAATGGTTTTGTGTGAATCTATAATCCGATCAAAGTCGAACTTTTTCCCAGTGACTTCTATGCTGGCACCTGCTTTAGAAAGCTTTTCTAGTAACACTTTGAAATTTGTCATGGTGCTGTGATCAGAATTTTCGTAGTAAAAATTTTCAACTATTCCGATAGAAGGTGGCGTTGGTGATACTGTCGGTACTGTGTTTGACAAATCTAGATTGATATTTTTGGAATCTTTGTCTGTTCGATCATAACCTGCTAAATATCTTAATAAAATAGCTGCATCCGTCACTGAACGGGTGAACCACCCCATTGTGTCTAACGACAGTGCCACAGGGAAAACTCCTTGCCTACTAACAAGACCATAAGTTGGTTTAAACCCTACAACTCCATTGTAAGAAGCCGGCCTTAATACTGAACCAGCAGTTTGAGAACCTAAAGCGGCTGGGAAAATACCTGAAGCCACCCCAACTGCAGATCCGCTACTGGACCCTCCTGGGGTTCTAGAGGAATTCCAGGGATTTTTGGTCGGAGGAGGGTCTCCACAGGCAAATTGTGTAGTTACGGTTTTTCCCATGATGACAGCGTTGGCTTGCCTGAGAAGTTTTACGGTTTCAGCATCATACCCAGGGTTATAGTTTTCGTATATCGGGGAACAACATGTGGTCTTCATGTCCCTTGTGCAGTAAATGTCTTTAATTCCTACCGGGATAGAATCGAGAAAACTTGTATTATTGTGAGTCGAGTTTGCGCTTGCTAAATCTGGATTGATAGATACCCAAACATTTAACAAAGGGTCAAGTTTCTCAGATCTTTTTAGTAGGTGAAGTACCAATTCTTTTGGTGAAAGTTTGGAAGAACCCAATAATACGGATAGGTCCTCAATCGTAGAGTATTCCAGTGGTTTTTCCATAACAAATATTTTTCAGTCCCGTTTTTTTATTCGAAAGTTAGAGATACCTTTAGGGCTCCATCTTCCCGAGAGTCAGCTAAATTAAAAGCGTTTTGAACTTCAGATATGGGGAATTGATGCGTGACGAAAGGAGTCATATCTATTTCCTTGCTTTCTATATAGTCCACAGCTAATTGAAATGCAGGTAAACCCGGTTCATCTTGAGCTCCGAATACTGAGTGCATGTCTACACATTTGCGAAAAAAAGTATCCCAATCGAAAGGGATTTTTTCCATTGTGGGTGGGAGGCCAAACACTGCTAGTTTCCCGAATGGTTTAACGAGTTTTAATGACTGATTTAAAGTATCTATACTACCAACAGCTTCGATTACTAGATCCGCTCCTTCTCCTGAAGTTAGATCCATGACTGCTTCAGTAGCCTTGTCTCCAGTCACGTCAATTGCTTCGTCAATACCCATATTACGTCCAGCTTGCAGCCGCTCTGCTACTGGCTCAATACCTATAATTTTATGGGCGCCGAGTTTTCTTAGCATAAAATCATGAAATAAACCTACAGAACCTTGTCCTATAACGGCTACAGTTTTGCCAACTAATGTTGGTAATTTTCTTGTTCCAAATACAACTGTTCCCAGTTGCTGCGCCATCAAAAGATGAGATTCAGGAACTCCTTGTGGGACACGTAGTAAGAAACTAGGGTCAATTAATTGGTAACCTGCAAAGCATTTAGATTGCCATATATTTGGAACAGTGAGTACTAATTCACCTTCTTTGAAGGTTGTGTCACCCGGGTCTATTATCTGTCCGATACCTTCGTGCCCAGGGTACCCATGGGGTAGAGGAAATTCGTGTACGTTCCATCCCATGTAAGTTATGTGTAAATCACTACCGCATATTGATGCCAGATTTGTTTTAACTAAAACCTTCCCAGCTTCCATTTTGGGGATATCTATGGAATCACACCGCCATTCTCCTAATCCGGTCGATATCGCAGCAGGCATCTCGCTCATTCGTCACCCCGTGTAAAAATTGTTTTCTTAGATGTGCAGAATTGTACTCTCGTGTATCCTCATAATACAAAACTGATTTATAGGAATCCCTTCCACTTAGGGGAAATATTTGAGAGTAATTACTAGTTATTGGATATGCGTAGGAGCAACATTAGCCTTCCTGTCCGTTTTGTTTGGAGCGGCTGGGGCTCATTGGTTAGAAGCTCTTAAAGACTTGGATTTGAAAAACACATATGAAACAGCTGTTAGGTTCCAAATGTTTCACTCTCTTAGTTTGATGATCATTGGACTCATCATAAATTTAAAATTAGCACCCGGTAAATTATTGATTTTCTCCCCTTTTTGTATTTTCCTGGGTACGATCATCTTTTGCGGTAGTTTGTACATTATTAGTCTTAGTTCTTTGAAATGGTTTGGCGCTGTAGCACCTGTTGGCGCCGGGTTTTTATTAACTGGATGGTTAATGTTGGGATTTTCCATCCTGACAGACAAAATGCATGAACATACCGCAGAATGATTTTCTTACACGGCTCTAATGGTAATCCGTATCAAGGGAGGATTTTAGCTAGTCTACGAGCCTGCTAGGGTTATCTTTTATTAGGGTAGAAATATTTTCTGGGGGCATTCCTGATTCTATTAAGGCGACGATAGCCATCCTCATCCCTTCAGAAGGTGGCGGATTTGAAGATCGCCCAAAAGATGTTGTCAAAATGGATCTTTGGAGTCCAGTTTTGGAAATATTGCTGGCCAATTCCTGTGGGCTCATTTTTGATGTAAACGGCATGCATGATAAAAAGGTGTATTCCAAATATGCTCCAAGATTAAGCAGCTTTTTCATTTGCTCGTCGGAGAAATGTTCTGGATGGTTGACAACTATTTTTTCTAGCCCACGTACTTTGGCGTAGGTGAATAATTCAATTGTTTCTGACGGAGATATACAACCCGACATTAGTGTCATGTTGTGTGACTGAATGACATCCACTACTTCAATGGTGTCACGAGTAAGCTTTCCTTGGGTGTCTAAAATTTTTATTCCTTCTTCCGGTTTGGTTTTGGATGTGAGGAAATTGGCTGAGGTAGTAGGCATCCAGACAAAACTTGTCCCTAGTTCGGCTGCCTTTGAAACCGCTTCAGGATTTATGCCTCCCACGGCAGAATTTAATGAAATGGACCCGTACATTGCTAGACCAGGATAGATTTGAGAAAGAGTATAGGTGAGTGGGGTGGTTAGGTAGTCGTTTGATTTTAGTACAAACCCTGCCATTCCTGCTTCATAAGCAGATCTGGCGGTCTCCATGGCATCCATTCGCATATTCTTAGTGTCGGGACCAGAATGAACATGAAGGTCGATTGATCCATTCAGTAGAGATTCTATTTCATCGTTCATTAGGTCCCTCCATATGACCCTATAATTTGTTCACCAAAGCCGGTAATTCTGTCATGTTATTGAACACAATACTATTCGTTTCTTCAATTGCTGGATTTGTCTTTGTAGGACAAAATGCCAAGGGTGTCATTTTGGCCTTATAGGCAGCTTGAATACCAGCTATGGAATCTTCAATAACAAGGGTATTTTTCGGGTCCGCTCCCATTTGCATAGCAGCATGTAGGAAAAGATCGGGAGCAGGTTTACCCTCTTTAACGTCGTTAGCACTATATACATTTTCACCGAATCTGTGTAGCAATCCTGTTATCGATAGGGTTTTATTGATTTTTATGTGTGGTCCGCTCGAGGCAACACATTTTGGGTATGGGAGGTTGTCTAGGGCATACTCTATCGATTCTATTGGTGTTAATTTTTCCTCGAATTTAGCAAACATTTTTTCCATATAAATTTCGTATAGGGAATGGGGTGGTTGTTTATTGAACCGCTCTCTCACGATACGTAGACAATAATCCCAAGATTTTCCCAAAAAAAGATCCATACAGTCATCCGGAGTGATACAAAGACCAATAGATGTTAATACTTCAGACAGGACAGTGTTTGAGATTATTTCGCTATCAACTAGCACTCCGTCACAGTCAAAGATAACTAAATCAGGTGTCATGGTCGGTTTCTCATAATCGCTTTTCATTGCGGATTGGTAAAAATCGATTGAATTTAATAAATAATATAACGTAAGTTGACACGCTACGCATCAACTTATAACATTTATTCGAATAAATGTGCGGTTCTAAGTATACATCGTAAGGATTGGGTAAACATTTTATGCCATCTGAAGAACATCAGAAGCAAAGGCAATCTTCGAGCCAGCGGGTCATTCGTCTTGGTGTTTCTGTGAATCAAGGTCAGGTAAGAGCTGGTAGAGGTAGACCACGGACCAGAACTAATTCAGGTGCCTATTCTTCACCAGACGGGCTATACGTAATTAGTGTTGCCGCACGCCTTTTAGAGATGCACCCTCAGACACTTCGCAAGTACGAACGGTCCGGCTTAGTTAGACCTTCTCGGACTGTCGGGATGCTTCGATTATATTCGGAAGAGGATATAGTTAGGTTGAGACTCATCAAGCATTTGGTTGGGGACTTAGGTCTAAATTTGGCAGGGGTAGAACTTTCACTGGGGATGTTCAATCAAATGCTGAAAATGAAGTCTGGATTAGATCAGGCTGAGAACGGGGAATTGAAAAGATACCTTGAAGATTGTTTGAATGAGATGTTCAAAATATTAAAGACTAGACCCTCGTAAAATATTGTTTTAACTGTACGGAGAACTATTTTGGAAGAAAAAGAAACACCTGAAAATACGGATGCGAAAGTAGACGAACAAGATCCTGAAGTTGGTGTTGATAGAGAAGAAGTGATAGGCAATTCCTCTGAGCTATCTCATGAAATAGAACATTACAAATCTATAGCTCAAAGAGCACAAGCGGATTTGGTGAACTACAGGAATAGGGCCACACAAGAAATTGAAGAAACTAAACGAATTGTTCAATTTGGCCTACTGTCTAGATTTATTTCAATAGTTGATGATTTGGAAAGAGCTATTGAAAACCTTCCCGAGGATTCTCAAAATGAATGGTCGGAGGGAGTTGCATTAGTTTTAAGGAATTTAGAGAAAATATTGGAATTAGAAGGAGTGGTTCAAATTGAATCTTTGGGAAAACCTTTTGATCCAAGGGAACATGAAGCTCTTTTATATGAGGAAAATACTGAAACTGAAGATGGACTAATAATTAATGTGATTCAGCAGGGATACCGGCTAAATGAAAGGGTTATACGTCCCGCTAGAGTAATTGTTTCGAAGTTTATTGAAAAAGAAAATCAAGAAGATGATTCAAAAAAACAGGAGGATGAGTGATGCCGAAAATTCTCGGTATTGATTTAGGTACGACAAACTCTTGCATGTCAATTATTGAGGGAGGAGAACCTCGTGTAATTGAAAATGCAGAAGGAAACAGAACCACCCCGTCAGTTGTGGGAATAAATCCAAGATCCAATGAAAGATATGTGGGGACTACCGCAAAAAGACAAGCGGTTACAAATCCAGACAACACAGTGTTTTCTGTCAAACGATTTATGGGTATGAAATTTGATCATGATTCCGTGTCCAGAAATAAAGGATTAGTTCCTTATTCAGTGGTTGCTCATACCAATGGAGATGCACACGTCGCTATGGGGGATAAGAACTATGCACCTCCGGAAGTTGCGGCTATGGTTCTTCAAAAATTAAAACAGGATGCGGAGTCCAAATTAGGTGAAGAGATCACCCAGGCTGTTATAACGGTGCCTGCATATTTTGACGACAGCCAAAGAAATGCCACCAGAGATGCAGGTAAGATTGCCGGGCTTGAAGTCATGAGAATCATAAATGAGCCTACTGCTGCTGCCCTAGCATACGGTTTGGACAACGAAAAAGATCAAACAATAGCTGTCTATGATCTGGGCGGTGGGACTTTCGATATTACGGTTCTTCAAATGGGTGACGGAGTTTTTGAGGTCAAAGCAACTAATGGGGATACTCATTTAGGCGGAGACGATTTTGATCAACTTATTATTGATTGGATTTGTGAGAAGTTCAAACAAGATCAAGGAATTGATTTAAAAAGCGATCGAATGGCTCTTCAAAGATTACGAGAATCAGCTGAGAGAGCTAAGATCGAATTGTCAACATTGATGCAGACTGAAATTAATTTGCCGTTCATAACAGCTGATGCTTCAGGTCCAAAACATTTGGTTGAGACTATGGAAAGATCGACTTTGGAACAGCTAGTCAATAATTTAGTCCAACAAACAATAGAGCCCTGCAAAAAGGCTATTTCAGATGCTGAAGTAGCTACATCTGAAATAGATGAGATCATTCTAGTTGGAGGGATGACCAGAATGCCAGCGGTGCAAAAAGCTGTCGAGGAATTCTTTGGTAAAGAAGTTCACCAAGGCGTAAATCCGGATGAAGTAGTAGCAGTTGGTGCAGCGGTTCAGGCAGGAGTGCTTCAAGGAGATGTACAAGATATATTGCTTTTGGATGTAACTCCTTTGACATTGGGCATTGAAACTCTGGGAGGTGTTACTACACCGTTGATACAGAGAAATACCACCATTCCAACCTCCAAAAGTGAAACTTTTACTACTGCCTCAGACAACCAACCTTCTGTTGAAGTGCATGTGTTGCAAGGGGAAAGGTCAATGGCGACCGAGAATAAAACTATTGGGAGATTTAATCTTGATGGCATTCTACCCGCACCTCGTGGGGTACCACAGGTGGAGGTTACATTTGATATCGACGCAAATGGAATTCTTAATGTATCTGCAACAGATAAAGGTACAGGCAAAGAGCAAAGTATTACGATAACTGCTAGTTCGGGTCTATCTCAGGATGAGATAGATCAAATGATTGATGAGGCTGAACAGCATGCGGAGGAAGATAAGCAGAAACGTGAATCTGTTGAAATCCGTAACACGGCTCAAACCGCCGTATTCTCGGCTGAAACCCTGCTAAAAGAAAATGAAGAGCATATTGATTCCTCAATGAAAGATGAGGTTGAGCACAATATATCAACCTTGAAATCTGCTCTCGAAGGTGATGATATTTCCTTAATTGAGTCTTCATTTCAGCAGCTTCAGGAATCTCTACAAAAGATAGGGCAGGAAGTTTATAGCAAAACAGGTGAGGCTCCGGAGACTCCGAACGAAGAGGGAAATGCTTCGTCAGAGGATCCTGACAACACAGTTGAGGGGGAATTTCGAGAAGTCTAAATAGAGGGGAGGGAATAAACCCCTCCCCTTATATAACAGGAGATTTAGAGAACGTGATAGGCCAATAGGTGTTGTCTCATAACATCTTCAGCGAAGTCGTTATCAACATCTCTCCAGACTGAATGTATGTGGTTGGCCCCGTTTTGTCGGTTGTCAAATTCCACGACGAAGTTTCCTCCGTGAAGTCTGTAGTAATGTTCTCCACTGGGATCAGTGGCACCTCCCCAGGCAAAGTGGATATTCTCTAGCCCATATTTATCAAGTTCACTATATTTTTTTTGTGCTAATTCTTCAGGTACTTGATTAATATACTCTGATATCAGGGACTTAATAATTTCTCGTTGTGTTCCTGACATTTTAGCAATTGATAATCCTTCTTCAGCGGGCAAGGACACCTTTGAACTGTTATAGGTAATAATGTCATATGGTGCAGTTCCGTAAATGATCGCTTTCTTTTTCTGACCCTCATCAAAGCTATCCATTAAATCGAAAGCAATGTCCTCTCTGTGACTTAGTATTCGCAAGCCATTCTTAGGTCCTTTCCTAACTTCCGCAGGGTTGGCCCCAAAGAAAAATGGCGTCATAGAAATGATTTCATCTTTCCAAACGCTGAAATGTAGTGAGACGTGGTGACCTTCTGCTCGCCAAGCCCAAGGGTCATCTCCGCCAGGAGTTCCAAATACAGTGAAGTAATATAACTCAGGGTCTCTTTTGAACGATTTCACACCACGTTCTTTTTCGAGAGGTCCTAATACATCTTCCAGAGCGATGATTTGCCTCGCTTGATCAAAGGACCTGTCAGTAAGCCCCGTCGACATTAATTTGAACGCCAACTCCCTCTGGTTAGATTCCATGTCTCGGAGTGCCAATCCGTGCCGATTCATTGGAGGGTAGTACCAAAATATTCTTTCTCCGTCGAGATATTCGAAGCAAGCTTTCCCTTTTTGATCTTGAGAAAGACTGTTTAGAAATTTGGACCCGGCTTCGCTCATCCGCTGAGCCATTTTAGTGTGTGCTTGGGTTGCTGCCATTACCATCCTCCTTCGGCAAATTATTCTTTTTATAAATCTGTTTGGCGTAGGTTAGCATCTACGATTGATGGTTACTAGGCTTTGACTAGTTTTTGGAAACTTCTTAGAACATCGGGGGGTGTGGTGTAGTGGCTCATATTTGTCCTTGCCACTTCAGCCACATATATGCTCAAGTTGGAGTCAAGGCATAATCCATGAGGGGCGGCGAATTGACCGGTCTCAAAGCCATATCCCATATGTCCTATTCTTTCCAGTACCTTACCAGATTGATCTAATACACTGACCCTAGGACCAATATTTGGAACATTCTTGCTGACATTGTTCCCGTAACCTAATTCAGCAACATATACTCTCTGTTCTGCATCTATGTATATTGCGCATGGGCGGTGTACATTCGACCAAGCCGCCTCGAAATTCCCGTTTTTGTCAAAAACTTGTACGCGGTGATTTTCCCTGTCGCAAATGTAAATATAGCCATTTTGATCTGTGGCTATATTATGAATAATGTTAAATTCCCCTTCTCCTGTTCCTGGTGCCCCCCACGAATCAAGCAGGTTTCCATCGGGAGAATATTTATGGATTCGAGAGTTTCCATAACCATCTGTTACAAAAATATCTCCGTTGTCTGGGTCCGTAGCAGTATGAGTACATCTATTAAAAGGGTTCCCACTAAATAAATCAGAAGCATTTCCAGGGTTTCCTATAGTCATCAGGACCTTGCCGTCCAGTGTACATTGTCTAACTGTGTGGTCCCCATCATCCGTACAATACAGAGTGTTGTCCGGGCCTCGACTCACTCCATGTGCTCTCGTGAATATGCCTTCTCCCCACGATCTTAAAAAATTGCCGTCTTTATCGAAAACCATCATAGGATGTTCCCCGCGATTAAAAACGTAAACGTTATCGTCTGCATCTGTTGCTACACCGGCAGTTTCTGGCCATGAGTAACCCTCTGGCATCTGTTCCCAATTCTCCAGCACCTTATATTTAAAATTGCCGTCTCCAATTGTTACTTGTGAATCCATAACACTATCCTTTTCTGAGTGACCTTGATCTGTGAATTGGGGCGATTATACAACGCCAACAATTTCTAATAGGGTGTAGAATGAGGCTCTAAGTGTGAACTTATTCCTGGAGGCTGTTTAATATGTCGGGTTCAATAATTTCAATGCGATTATGTGTGGGAAGCCGAGATCCAATGAAAGAGGTCAATGATGCCAATTTCATTACAGGGCAAGGTATGGAAGGAGACAGGCACCTGCGTTCTGATGGACGAAGATCGAATAGGCAAGTTTTGATTATGGACTCAGAAACTTTGAGTCATTTTGACCTTTTGCCAGGTCAAGTACGTGAGAATGTCACGGTAGCAGGATTGGATTTCTCGTCTATATCAGCTGGGGATAAAGTTTCATTGGGAGGCGATGTGATTCTCGAAATCACGGGAGATTGCGAACCCTGTGCTCGT
>RQOP01000067.1 GCA_008373095.1 SAR202 cluster bacterium
GGCCGATCCACATGATTCTGTAATTCCTGTGAGACAACGCAGGTAAGAAACGTTCTTTGATCGGCATAAATCAAATAGCCTTGTTGGTTGTTATTAGGTTTGAATTCGGATGTATCAAATCATATCGTTTGGGTATTTCAACCCAAGATATGTTTTTTTATGTGGAATCATTACGTACGATACGCCCGTCTTTAACGACCATACATACGTCCTGGAGATTACTAATATTTTCCAGAGGATTGCTGTTTAAGATGATGAAGTCAGCTTTTTTATTTGGTTCGATGGTTCCGTTTTTATTTTCTGCTAGGCATACTTCTGCCGAGGTAAGAGTTGCAGCCGTTATAGCTTGGTGCTCTGTCATGCCACATTTAACTAACATTTGGGTTTCAAATAGAGCACCGTAAGGTAAGTCAAGATCGGACCCAGAGGCAATCTTGACGCCAGATTCCAAGGCTTTTTTGAACCCTGACGCATGCATTTCAGCTGCTTCTATAGCCCTTTCTCTATAACTCTCATCAATTGGGTGTTCTTTCATCCAGTCGAGCTGAAATTCCGAGTCGGCGAAAGCCTCGCCCCTGTTCATATGGGTAAGACTCAGTGTTGGAACATAGTAGGTTTTCGAGTCTGCCAGCATATTGATGGCTTCATCATCAAATTGGTAGCCGTGCTCAAGGGTATGCGCTCCCAATGAGATAGCTTTTTTGATTCCGTCAACTCCGCCTGCATGGGCAACAACTTTATACCCCCTTTGTTCACAGACATCGAAAGCGGCCTTAAGTTCATCTTGCAAAGGGAATGTATTGGGCATTTTGTCCCATTGTGGTCCCATAACACCTCCCGTCAGATTAAGTTTTATAAAGTCCACCCCATTTTTAATCTGCTCCCTGATTGTTCGAATGTATTCAGTTGGACCATCAACTTCAACAGCACACCCACTTTTTAAAAAATGACCTGCGGTGGTGGTTATAAACCAACCACAGGTATATAGGTTGGGACCAATATATTGACCTGAATTAAAAGCTTCTTTCCAGGCAACATCTATAAAGTCTTTTTCGCCTACAGCTCTTAACGACGTTATACCAAGATTGAGTGCTCTTCTACAATTCTCACCTGCACGCACTGTTCTTTGGGCTGTAGTTTCATCTCTTGCTTCATGGTCGGGTATCCCCCTTCCTATATGTGTGTGTACATCCCACAGACCAGGAAGCAAGTATTTATTTCTCAAATCTATGGTCTGAATGTCAGAATTGTGTGACAAAGCACTTCCTGATACCTCAGCGATTTCGCCGTTTTCAACAGCAATATGAACTTCTCTAGGTTCAGCGGAAAGTGCATCGATTACAGTACAATTTACGAACCTTGAATTGCGGTTTTCCATTATCTGGTTTGTTCCTTCATTTCAGCCTAGTAGATATAATTCCGTCCTGATTTGAGTTGACTGTACCATGTATATCGTCCCCTTGCTCTGGATGAGACAATTAACAGTAGTTTTGTTTTATGATGAAATTCCCCATAAACATAAGTTCTGGAAAACTAGAATATGAAGTCACCGAGAACACAAATATTTGCATCTGGAGAATATGAATCTAGGATTCGCAAAGTAAGAGAAGGGATGGAAATAAATGGGCTCGATGTTCTGGTAATTCATAGCCCTGAGAACATATATTACCTTTCAGGTTATCAAACCCCAGGATACTACTGGTACCAGGCGTTGGTTCTCCCACTTAACTCAGAAGCTATTTTTATAGCACCCCCGCATGAAGCTGCCCTGATTCCTGAATTAAGTTGGGTTGAAGATTCACGTGTATATCCTGATACCTCTGACTGGGCTCAGGTAACTGGTGAAATTTTGAAAGAATTGGGTTTAACCCGAAGTGCGATTGGGTTAGAAACTAAATCACGATTCTTAACAGTTGATTTTTACCAAAGTATTCAGTCGCTCCTGCCAGATTCTCAATTAAACGATGGTAGTGGCATCGTAGAATCCTGCAGATTAATAAAATCAGCTAGTGAAATTGAGTATATGAGAGAAGCAGCGGAGGTTTCTTCCAGGGGAATGAAAGCAGGAATAAAGGCTGTGATTGAAGGAGCTTCTGAATTGGAAGTAGCTGCAGCAGTACATTCTGAATTGGATATGGCGGGTTCAGAATACACTGGGTTACCGGCCTTTATAACCTCCGGGGAAAGGTCCCATTTGGTCCATGCGACATGGTCTCCAAAACTGATTGATTCTGGAGATCTGGTTTTTATGGAAATACCTGGCAGTGTAAATAGGTATCATGCGGCACAATCTAGAAGTGTTTTTGTTGGAGAGCAGACTCAAAAGCTAATCGAAGCCAACCGAGTAGCCACGGAAGCATTGGAAACAGCAAAAGCCTCGATGAAGCAGGGAGTCGCCGCGAGTTCTGTGTTTAAAGCAGGTAGTTCTGTAATAAATGAGGCTAATATTGGGTACAAACAAGGGAGAAGAATTGCCTACGGGATTGGAACAGCTTTTCCACCAGGCTGGGATGAAGGCGACATATTTTCGATTAATATTGATGAGCCCAGACCGTTATTGGCAGGAATGTGTTTTCATTTGATAACGACTATGAGAGTTCCGGGTCTAGGGGCAATTGGTTGCAGCGATACTGTGCTTGTGACGGATGAAGGTGTAGAAACCTTGACTAATCAGATCAAGCCAGGGGTTCAATACTAGATATAGATATTTCGTAAATTCAGCAAAATATTATTACCAATTCACTTTAAATTTTGAAATCAACCATTAATCAGACTCCTATACGATCAGTAATTTTTGTGGTGATCGGATCTGCTTTTATTGCTGCTTGCACAGTTTTAGCAAAGATAGCCCAATCTGACATTTTTGGAGACCCCTTGCACCCGCTTCAAGTTGCTCAGGGTCGATTCATGTTCGCATTTATAGCCGTTGCTTTTGTAACTCCTTTACTTCGCCCTGAATTTACCAAACCAAGCCTGGTCATTCATAGTGTAAGAACTATTTGTGGTTACAGCGCGGTAAGTTTGTTGTTTGCAGCTGCGGCAATTATTCCTGTCTCTGACGCCACCGCCATCAAATTCTTAAACCCGGTATTTGCTATGTTTTTTGCCTTGCCTATTCTCAGGGAAAAAATAGGTCCTCTACGCTGGATTGCGGCGCTTATAGGGTTAGCTGGGTCTATGATACTGATTCGCCCTACAGCCGGTTCATTTGAACCCGCTGCTTTGATGGCGCTGACGGCATCGTTAGCTGCAGGTCTAGAGATGATTTTAATAAAGATTCTGACAGGCAGAGAAAGTCCTATACAAATTCTGCTCATTAATAATGCGATAGGGTTATTCTTGTCGAGCATAGCATTGATAGCGGTTTGGGATACCCCGACTACTGGACAATGGTTTGTATTAGCAGCGATTGGATTTTTAATGGTTATTGGCCAGGCCTTCAATCTCCAGGCATTTAAACGTGCTGACGCTACTTTTGTATTACCATTCTCTTACAGTACTTTAATTTTTGTGACTATTTACGACTTTTCAGTGTTTTCCGTTGTTCCTGATTTGGTTAGCTACTTAGGTTCAGCAGTTATCGTTTTTGGAGCTTTTTTGCTCACACTACCTGAGATCCGAAAATCAAAGCTTGTTCTTTAACGGCCTATCCAATTTGGTTTTCTATATTCATAAGATGTTCCATCACTTTTATGCATTCATCAGTGTTACTGGTTTGAAAATCAAACGTCAGATTTTCTATCCCTAGATCTCTACAGTGTTTGATATCTTCAATAACAGCTTGAGTTGAATCAATTACAGCTGCTTTAGAGCGTATCCTTGAGTTAGTTTCAATCCCAATATCCGTGAAATGTAGAGTTCTCTTTAGGGATATTGATATCTCATCTCGGTTGCGACCATACTCTTCACACTGTTGATTAATGAAGGGAAGCATATTTTCGATTTGGTCAGGATCAAGCCTTGTGGGATGCCAAGTGTCTCCAAATCTAACGGTCCTTCTCACAGCCCTTTTTGTATGTCCGCCCACCCATATAGGAATCCCGTTCGGTTTTTGAATTGGTTTGGGGAAAAAGGCAATGCCAGAGAAATCATATGTTTCACCATGGAATTCTGTGACATCAGAAGTCCACAATTGCTTAAATATTTGCAGATATTCATCCGTTGCAAGGCCACGTCTTTCAAAAGGAGCGTTTAGTGCTGCAAATTCCTCTTTCCACCATCCTACTCCAGCTCCACATATGACCCGTCCTTTTGTGAGTACGTCTAAAGAAGCGAACATCTTTGCTTGTAGGATTGGGTTTCTATAGGGAATTATTGCTACAGAGGTGCCCAGATTTATCTGACTGGTTTGCGAAGATATGAAACTTAGTAGCGTAAATGCATCAAGTTGAGGGTCTTCAGCATTTGCTGTGAAACGGCCATCCTCAGTGTATGGGTACAGGTTTGTTTCGGTGATGGGTAGGACTATGTGGTCAGCTGCCCAAAGTGAATGGAATCCAAGGTTTTCGGCTGCCACGGCGAATTTAATTAACTCGTCCGGATTTATGTGTTTAGGTAATACGATTCCATACTGCATAGGCAAATCCTCTATGTCTGAAATTCATTACAAATATTCAAAAATTCATTTGATTAATTCTTTCTACATGTCAGGTTATATAAAACCGACTAGTTACTAGTCAAATGACCTATGTCATATACAACTCTTTAAAGATAATATGGAACAACTCAGCCTCACATGATAATGTTGCGTACCGAGGATATATCAGTGTTTTAGATGGAGGAAAATTCATGCCTACTTTTGATATGAAACCAGTTGAGGTTTCTCAGGAAATTCTTGATGCATTGAAAGAAATACCAACGGCTACGATCTACAATGCGCTTCGCTCATTTGGGTCGACCTTTTGCGTTTGTGAGGGTATTCAAAACTTCACTCCGTTTATACCCGGCAAGGAGCGTTTTGCTGCAAGGGCAAGAACTTTAAGATTCATGCCGATCCGTCCGGATATCAATAATGACAAACCAGGCGGAATCGATTCGCCTGAATATATTGCGATGGGGCGTTGTGGGCCGGGCGATGTGTTGGTTGCCGATATTGGAGGGAGAGTACAAGACGTTGTTGCAGGTGACGTGAAATTACTACAGCTAGCTATGAACAATGCTGATGGAGTAGTAATAGACGGGGCGATAAGAGATCTAGATGTATTGATAGATGAAAAATACGATCTGACTATATACGCCAAAGCAAGAAGTTTTCACGGAAATCCATCCAGTCTTCCTGCCGAAGAGAATGTCCAGATACAGTGCGGCGGCGCTTTAGTACGCCCGGGAGACGTTATGGTGGGGGATAACGATGGTGTACTAGTTGTACCTTCTTGGATGGCGCAATCAGTCCTGGAATGGGCTGAAGAGCATGAAGGGGCAGAAAACCTTGTGAAGGACAAAATAAAAGCTGAAGGAGTTCCTCCAGGTAAATATTATCCGCCTACAGAGGAGACAATAAAAGAGTGGCGAAAACTAAATAATCGCTAGTTAAACATTTCCGTTCCAACAAAAACACAGATAGAAACGGTGAGCTCAATGAAAACTTTTGCAATGGCGTTGGATCTGGTTGATGATCCTTCTTCAATCGAAGAGTACAAGGAATATCACATGAATGTCTGGCCTGAAGTGAAAGAAGGCTTACTAAGTATTGGGATTGAGGATATGGAGATATATCTCTTAGGGGATAGGTTGTTTATGGTCGTTGATACCAAAGATGATTTCGATATTGAAACAGATTTCCAAAGGTATACCGAATCTTCGGAAAAGGCGGCTGAATGGGATACTTTGATGAGGAAATTCCAAAAAAAGACACCTTTTACAAATAAAGGTGAATGGTGGGCTCCGATGAAAAGGGTATTTAACTTAAATACTAAATGACACTTCCATGGAAATTATAGATTCGCACCACCACTTATGGGATTTAGATTTGTTCCAGTACGACTGGATGCCCGAAGATAATACAATCTTGCGCCAAAGTTATGTGCCAGATGATTTGGCCCCCATTTTCGAGAACTATTCTATTAGTGGAAGTGTGGTGGTTCAGGCGGATCAAACGGTTGAAGAAGCCAAATTTCTTCTTAAATGTGCAAATGATTTTCCATGGATAAAAGGTGTTGTCGGATGGGTCGACTTACAGGACAAGAGAGTCGGGGATACCTTGGATGAATTGATCAAACTCGGGCCTCTAGTTGGAATAAGACATCAGATAGAGGAAGAACCTGATCAGGAGTGGTTGCTTAGAGAGCAGACTTTGGCTGGCTTGAAAGCAGTATCAGATAGAAATCTTTCCTACGACTTACTGGTTAAACCGGTTCATTTAAAGCAAATTCCTTCGGTTTGTAATGAATTGCCTGATTTGAAAATGGTTGTGGATCATATAGCCAAACCAAATATCCTAGATCAGGAACTTCAACCTTGGAGTGATTTGATTTACAAGCTGCATCCTTACGAAAATCTTTTTTGTAAGGTATCCGGAATGGTGACTGAAGCAGATCACAATGACTGGAAGCCACAAGATTTACTCCCATATGTCCAAACGGTAAAAGAAGTATTTGGAATTGATAGGTTAATGTGGGGCAGCGATTGGCCAGTTTGTCTACTCGCCGCTAACTACAAAGAGGTAATGGATGCTGCCCTTTTTGCCTTAGGAGAAGTCTCTCCTGAAGAAAAGAATAGATTTATGTTTGGGTCTGCGGCAGAGTTTTATAGATTGAGGTAGAAAAGTCTGTATAAAATGGGCACCGCATCTGTAGGTGTACAAATACACAGATGCAGTACCCATTCGCAGTTACTACCTGAATCGGAAAATTTATTTCCCCCAATTCCCGCTACTCTTTCTGACAGCGATACTATCCATCACTGGGAGAACTTCAACATCTCCGGCAAACATTTGTGGCCTCAATAGATTAGTCACGGCCTGCATGTCTTCAGATTCCACGATGCCAAATATTTTGTGAGATACGTTATATCCATATACCCCTAGAACTTTGACATCATCATTTCCTTCCATCCATCTTTGGAACTCGACTGCGGCAGGACCATTTGGGCCGGCATCTTTGCCAGGGCAAGTCTCGTGGTCATGTTTTGCGGTGATATGGAAAAGCATATTAAAACTCCTTAAAATTGTGCCTAAATGCGGCATTTAATAGGTATGTAAGTTTCGTTTGGTTAGCCTAGATTTACATGGACAACTTTGTAATTGAATCCGACCACTGACACGGTGAGTCGGTTCATGTTGTCTCGTAACTTGTTGTAGTTCGGATTGGATGCTATGTCGGCGGCAGAATCCATCATGTCGCCTATGCTTTGGTAGCCAGCTGTAATTCGCACCAGGTCAATGCTTCCCGACATTTGTCTTTGTATTGTTGGGCGCTTGCCTTCTGGCATGATACCTCTCCATTCCAGTAAGGTATCAAGCAGGGCTGATGATTCTCCCCTTTTTGCAGATAGAAAGGTGCGACGCATGTATTGTGTTGCTCCAGACGTAATATGGTCTCCTCGTTCTATAACATTAAGAACCTGTATTGTCGGTGTCTTTATACATAGCTCTTCAATATCGGTTTGTTCCTTTTGAATGTTAGGATCGCTTAATACATTGTTATTAAGTTTTTCCAGTTCGTCCCAGCCCGAAATCCCTAGTGCTGATACAACATCTCTGTCACGATTATGTGGTGTCGTCAGAGCGGCCGATACTAATCCTCTTCTATTGGCGGATTTAAACCGATTGGTTACCGCTTCGATAAGTTCAAAAGTCTTACCCGGCTTAGGAAGCCTTCTTATTTCCAACGTCAAATCAGGCATGCACATCTCTCCTTTATGTTTTTGCTATTGCTCCATCCCATTAGTTATGGAGGCTAAATTAAGATAATGTGATATTAATTGTCAATTAACGATTATAAAACTGAATGTATCTGTTTCTAATCGTAGAGAATCCCACCTACACAGCACTCGCAAAATAATTGTTCTTGGAAAATGAAATACAGATTTCCACTAGGATATCTGGGATTAAACTTTAAACTCGTAGCAATTTACTCTCAGTTATGTCTTCTTATTTTGGGATTCATAGAGGACAATATATATATAGACATTATATTTTTACCTGCTAATTGGACTAGGAAACAACATGCCAGAAATAGTGATTTCAACTGAAAATCTCCATAAATTTTATGGGTCTAGAGACCAAAAAGTTCACGCATTAAGAGGCCTGGATATATCGATTGAGGAAGGGGAAATAGTTGGGATCATGGGCCCTAGTGGGTGCGGTAAAACTACCCTACTGAACTGCCTATCTGGATTGGATTCATTTGACGATGGCAACATATCAATCCAGGGTAGCACCCTAACTGATCTAAATGATGATCAATTGAGTGAATTAAGAGCTAAGAAAATGGGTTTCGTATTTCAAACCTATAATATGCTTCCGGTTTTAACTGCGGTAGAGAATGTTGAATTGCCGTTACTTGTTTCAGGGTTTTCAGGTAAAGAGGCTAGATCTAAGGCGTTGGAGAAATTGGCGGAAGTAGAACTTGAAGAATGGCAGCATCATCTGCCAGGTGAACTCTCTGGAGGTCAGCGACAAAGAGTTACTTTGGCTAGAGCGCTTGTAAACGATCCAGCTATAGTTTGGGCGGACGAACCCACAGGTAATTTAGATAGCGAAAATGAGCGCCTAATTATGGATCTGCTCATCCAGTTAAACAAGGAGAACAATCAAACTTTTGTCATTGTTACTCACTCTGATTATGTTGGTGGTAGGACAGACAGGATTATCCAAATGAAAGACGGGGAAGTGGTATAGGTAATGGAAAAAGTTTTCGGATTGCCAGCCACAGAATTAGCCTTGGGTATGACAGTATTCCTAGTTGTCATTTTTCTAATTATAGGGATAGGCGCGGCTAGACGTTTTATCTTGGTAAAGATGGGGAGTCGAAACATACCAAGAAGGAAAGGCCAGAGCGCATTAATTGTAATTGGGTTAATGCTTAGTTCCGCCATAATTGCTACATCGTTAGGAATTGGAGATACCGTTCGATATTCAGTTAGGTCTGTGGCCTTAGATTTTCTTGGCCCAACTGATGAAATTATCAAAGGCCCAGGAAGACAACTTGTCGGAGAGGAATATTTTGATTTTGCTGAGTTTAGAAATATAGAGCAGGTCAGTAAAGGAAACAAAGATATAGAGGCTCTGTTGCCTCTGATAGAGATTAATTTGCCAGCTTCAAACGATGTTCTCGAATTGGCTGAAAGTAATATGCGAGTGCGGGGAGTCGATGGAGAGTATTCTGATAATTACGATGAATTACAAAACATGGCAGGTCAGACCGTATTCATCAATTCTCTTTTAGACAATGAAATTTATATAAATTCTGATTCAAGTGAAACTTTAAAGCTCCAAAAAGGAGATCAGATTAGCGTTTATACGCGGTCCGGTAAATTTGAGTTTTTAATTCGAGATGTACTGAAAAATGGGGGTTTAGCTGGTGGTGGTAGGAACCCATATATATTGTTTAGTCTTAATGAATTACAAGAATTGCTTGGTAAAGAAGGACAGATCACCAATATTTTAGTCTCAAATACTGGAGATGGAGAAGATTCACTTAAACTGTCGGAGGATGTTACAAAATTCCTAAGATCTGAACTGACAAATACCGATGTCGCAACAAAAATGTTTGAAATACTTAAAGGCAATGGGATTCCTCAAATACTCTTAGTGGAGTCTAATGACCTTAAGCAAACAGACAAGGAAACCTCAGAAACTCTTAGCCAATTATCTGGACACTTAACATCCAATGATTTCGGTGAGGACTTTGTAAAAGAGATAAGCGATTATCAAAATCAGTTGACCCTTCTTGGCATATTGGACAAATCTGGACTCCAAGAAGATGCTGGAAAAATATCAGCACTTTCACCAGACTTAACCGTCCTGAGAGTTGATGACCAAAAGAGTGACAGTGTTAGATTGGCAGAGACCGTGGCAACAGGTGTAACAACTATTTTTTCTATTTTTGGATCCTTTTCAATTATGGTGGGAATGTTGTTAATTTTTCTGGTGTTTGTGTTACTCGCTGCTGCCCGATCTACTGAATTGGGAATGGCAAGAGCAGTAGGTTTGAAACGCAGGGACTTAGTTCAGCTGTTTACATTTGAAGGCACTATATATGCTTTTCTTGCTGCAATAGTAGGAACCGTGGTTGGCGTGGGGCTTAGTTTCGGGCTTGTATTTATTCTTCAAGATTTAATTGATACTGATAATTTTGTAATCACACCATACTATTCTGTAGTTTCTCTTTTGATTTCGTTTTCAAGTGGATTGATACTAACTTTCATTACGGTAGTCTTCTCAGCATATAGAGCCAGCAACTTGAACATTGTTGTTGCAATCAGGGGACTAAAAGATGAGTTTGTCAAAAAAGCTCCAGATCCTTTAGCTAAAAAGGCCAAGGATTTTGGTTGGAATGTAATATTCCCAGTTAGGCAACTGGTTTGGATAGTTAGGGGAACTGGTGGAAGGATGAGGAACTTTGTCCTTTTGCTTCTATTTCCAGTGGTCTGGCCGATAAATATTCTGACTTCGTTATTCAGTTTGTCTGGAAAACATAACTATCTCATACCTGGGATATTCTCATTGCTTCTATTAGTTTCTGGAATAACTACAGAGACTGGAGCCAGCTTTTCCATAGGTCTAATTGGATCTGCTTTAACTGTTGGGTTATTCGTTAGATACCTTTGCTCCAAATTTATAAAAGATTTAGAAACAGGCAATCAAATCGCGGGTACTTTGGAAGGAGGTCTAGTGCTCATATCCAACTCTCTGCCATTTGACTTTTTCAACAGATGGATGGCCGATTTGTCTGAACCAGGACCATGGTTTTGGCCTGTCGGAGGAGCGATTTCAACTGCTGCAGCCGTATGGTTATTAATGTCAAACACGAGAATATTGATTGCGATTCTTAATCTAATTTTATCTAGATTTTCTGGATTAAGGGCGGTAACTAAAACCGCTATAAGCTATCCGATGGCGGCCAAGTTTAGGACAGGTCTCACCGTAGCTATGTTTGGGTTGATCATATTCACACTTATGATTTTCTCTGTTTTAAATGGAATACAGGATGTGACCACTGAACAACCACAAAGAGTGACTGGAGGTTACGATATCAAGGCCACTATCACACCGGATCTTCCGATCACAGGGGACGTAAGAGCTTCTTTGAATATGTCAGATTTTGAAGTGGTCTCTGGTGCGTCCAATGTCCGTGTAGAGGTTAAGGAATTTGAAGGCGAAAACAATACCTATAAAGGGGCTAAACTTGTTTCGTTAGAGGATGAATTTCTTGACTCTACTTTGTGGGAAATGGCCCATTTTGATCCCAAATATGGGTCCACGGATAGAGAGATATGGCAGGCATTAATGAGCGACGAAACCCTGGTAGTCGCTAATGCGACAATAATTCCATCTGGAGATCCATTTGGACCGCCAGATAGGAGTTTTAAGACTTCATTTATCGAGTCGGGTGATTTAAAACCAATGGATTCTTTTAGCATAGAAATGAAGAAAAGAAGGAGTTCATCCGATCCAACTCAATTGACAGTTATAGGTGTGATTGAACGACTGGCTTCGGGAACTGGGTTTGGGGCTAGCGGCGCGACTTTTTATTCGCCCCTGTCATTAGGTTCCAAAATTGCTCAAGAAGATGTTCCTTTGGATACATTTTATTTTTCCCTTAAAGATAAAAGTGGTGCTTCGAATTACTCGCAAAAATTAGAAAAAATCTTTTTAGCTAATGGCATGAATGCGGTGAGTCTTTTAGACCGACTGGAGGAGGAGAGAGCTACCAGCAACGCGTTCAATAAACTTTTCCAAGGGTTTAGTGGTTTGGGGTTAGTTGTAGGTGTTGCTGCAATCGGGGTTTTATCTGTAAGAGCAGTGGTTGAGAGAAGGCAATCCATAGGAGTTCTTCGTGCCATTGGATTTAGATCAAGTATGATTCGCACCCAATTTTTGATCGAATCTTCATTCATAACTCTATTGGGTATATTTGTTGGAATATGTCTTGGAATACTCCAGTCATGGCTAATTTTTCTGGAAATCTCCAAAGAGCTCGAAGGGGCTAAATTCAGTGTTCCTATTGGGGAGGTTGGAATATTGATCGGTATCACCATCATAGCTTCAATTTTAGCTAGCGTAATACCAGCTAATGAGGCTAGCAAAACTTATCCTGCTGAAGCGTTACGATACGAATAGTACCTTCACCATTACATTGCACAAAATAGTTTTCAGTTAGATTGGATTATCTAATCAATTTACGAAGTAATTTGTCGTTGCTCCTTAGATAAAGAGTAATCTGGTCACGGGCCTTAACGTTAGTGATAGAATCACCCCTGCCCTACTTTACGGGGAATGAGAATTAGGTTGCGTAAATTCTAAGTGCAAAGAAAAACTTAATAGTACAAGGAGAGATACATGAATCCGATGAGAGATCGATTGAAAGCGGGTAAAACGGTTGTTGGTACTGCCGGATCTGTTTTTGAGGACAACATGGTCATGTTGGCTGATTCAGGACTGGATTTTATACTTTTTGATACCCAGCATTCACCGGTAGAACCTAAAGAGTACAAGAGATCCTTCGACGCTATCAAAGGAAAGCCTATTACCCCGATAATGAGGGTCAGTGCTAATCGGGCCGAGTTAATTTGTTATGCCTTAGACCTTGGTGCCAGAGGCATAATAGTTCCTATGGTCAATACCAAGGAAGAAGCAACGGCGATGGTACGAGCATGCCAATATTCACCTCTAGGCGATCGGAGCAATGCCGGCGTCCGAGGCGAATGGGGAGATTTTGGAGATTCTAACTACCGCGAATATTTGGATACA
>RQOP01000068.1 GCA_008373095.1 SAR202 cluster bacterium
CGGTTGTAAGTCTCGTAATAGTCAGTATCAGCGCACAGTCGTTTACAACCAATAGTGTTTGTAGGAGCAAGCAACTCAGCCGTCACCGAATTATTCACTGTTTCTCTAATCTTATCTCTTACGAATTCTGCGGCCGTGAAATTGGCAGTGTCATCTGTTCCGATATCTGAGTAAGCCGCGGTAAAACCGGTCCCTCCTTCGTCCCATCTCCTTTGATACTCATCATGCCTTTCTGTTTCAGAGACTGACATAGCTGAATTTGAACCAGGTTTCATAGAAGCTATTCCAGCACGACTTTCCCTCGCTTCTTTTCTGATCTCAGCGTACCGTTTTTTTATATCATCAACCTCATTACTCCCCAAAGGCCGGTTTTTAGCAGGAATTGAATAATTGGCAGTCCTTTGAAAAACTGTGAGATGTTTTGCTTCTTTTGCTATTACAGGGATAGCCTGGACTGCAGAGGAGCCAGTTCCAATTATTCCAACTGTCTTACCAGAAAAATCTACTCCATCGTGAGGCCATCTACCAGTGACATACCAATCACCCTGGTATTTATCCAAGCCGTCAAATTTAGGTTCATTAACTGAGGACAGGGTCCCCGTGGCCATTACGCAGTATCGACCTTGAAATTCTTCACCTGAGGTGGATCTAAGTAACCATTTTTTGCCACCAGTATCATATTCAACTGAATTGACCCTAGTCTGAAACTTAATATGATTTCGTAGATCAAACCTGTCCGCTACGTGGTTTGCATATTCAAGTATCTCCGGCTGAGTCGAGAATCTATGACTCCAGTTCCATTCCTGCTGCAATTCATTTGAGAACGAATAGGAATATTCCATACTCTCTACATCACACCGGGCACCTGGGTAACGATTCCAATACCAAGTACCTCCTACTCCCGTTGCTTCCTCTAAGACAAGCACATTCAAACCAATTTTTCTCAGTTCATGGAGCATATACATTCCGCCAAACCCGGCACCAACTACAATTACGTCATAAACGAATATATCTTTTGTGATCGAACCTGATTCCGATTTCAAAGAGGTCAATTTTGCCACCTTTAGTGAGTCTCTATGTCTTTACATCAATCTACAAACTGAATTATACCGAAGGTTTAAACTACTCATTCTTTTTGTGCCGAAACCGCAAATAATGGGTCGGAGGGAAAATTGCCTGTCGGACTAAGATTTATAGCATTGGGCACGCTCCAACCTCCGGAATTAGCAAAATAGCTCCCGATAAGGCTGGCCCTTTCTATATCATCGAATACTTTCCATATTTTTGTTGCTTTAGTCGGAAACATACGGTTTGAATAAACAACATGAAATTTGCCGTTTATTTTCAATACCCTATTCACCTCTTTAAATATTTGAATGGGATTCGTCATATATTGAACGGAAACAACCACCATCACTGCATCAAATAAATTCTCCTCATAGGGTAGGTGAGGGTCTTTGTTGATATCTTTTACGATCCATTGATCCAGCTGCGGGTTATCAGACATTTCCTCAGAATTCATGCCCAAACCATAGACCTCACCGGTAACGACGGTTTCGGGAATATGCGAACGCCAACTGCTCATCAAATCTAGGATTGTGGCCCGTTCTGGAAGTTGATCATGAAGATACTTTCCCAACTCATTTATTGCGGCATCGTCAATGTGTACCAGCAGGCGAGGCTCTAAATAAAACAACGAGTCATCAGATTCGTCTTCTCTATAGAAAGAACTTTCTGGATATTCCATGATTTTTAAATGAATTGTGACCTAGCCGTTAACATACCTTCCTATAGGATACACGCCGTCAGTCCAACCAGGTTCCGAATTCAAATACTCCATCATATTGCTAAAATTTTCCTGCTGCTCGGGCCTATCTGCGTTGGCAATGTAGGCTTCTTTACTTTCAAAGACCGCTACCGCTATCAAATCCGAGCCGTCATCCGGTTTCATGAGATAAAAAGCAACGGCCCCGGGTGGATTTTCGACCTTATTAAAAGTATCGATCAAATCTTGCTCGCACCCGTCTTTTACATCCAAATTAAATATAGTTCCGTACATAATGCGACTCCATAATCATCGTTTAAAGTTATTAACAATCTGTATTTATAATAAAAATACCCCCTATATCTCGTAAATATAAGGGGTATTCAGATTTGTCTTAATTCGTTAACTAATTGCCAGGAGGCGCATATGTTATTTCAGCCGCTTTTTTCATAGCAGAAACCGCATCCTCAACAGAAATAAGTGGAGTGGTCTTCAAGTTTGCAACACCGCCACCTGCTGAAACAGCCATTGATAATGCCGCGGCACTGACGTTGTCTGGCATATCAGCGATAATTACCAAATCACCTTCGCCGAATGAAAGATATGCAGATTCAATAGATCCTCCCATTTTTTCGAAGGCAGGTCGGACCACTTCAATTCTATTCTTAGGATCTGCTATTTGAGCAGCCCAAGCCGCCGAAGTGTACGAACCTGTTATTAAATACTTTGCCATTCTAATACTCCTTATTTTAGTTATTACTATTTTAGTGAACCTATTTTAATTTGAAATAGATGGTTTGATTAATTCTTGATCAACCTTCAGCTAACAAACCCACCTATTCTTTCGCGCTCATGTTAGCAGTTTTTATGCTCACATATTCCAATGTAGGTGACTTTATCAGATTGATCTGAAATGTCTCTACCTATCAGGACCGCTCAGCGTGACCCCACCATCAACATTTAAGGCAACCCCAGTTACCCATTTCGCCTCATCGCTGGCCAAAAAGACCGCGGCCCAAGCCACGTCCCAGGGCGTTCCTTCCACTTTAAGGGGGGAGGCCTGTTGCCTAATTCGCCTTTTCTCTGGGGTCATATTAGGGGCAGTCATTGACGAATATATAGGCCCAGGCAAAATGCAGTTAACCCGAATGCCATCTCCCGCATGATCAACAGCCATAGCCTTCGTCAAAGCAATTACCCCACTTTTGGAAACCGTATAGGGGGTCAATCCCCTTGGTCTAATCGCAGATATTGATGAGATATTAATTATAGATCCACCACCACTTGCAGCCATCTCAGGAACAGCATATTTCCCCATTAACATCATGGACTTAATATTCACTTTCAAGACCCTGTCCCAGTCTTCTTCCGACACATCTACAATAGTACCTGCCCCTCCAATCCCAACATTGTTATGAAGTATATTGAGCGCCCCATATGCATCAATTGTATTTTTCACTATCTCTTTGCATGTTAAGGATTCTGTCACATCACCAACAAAAGTGAGGCATTCCCCGCCTTCCATGGCAATATGGTCTTTTGTCCTATCGAGATTTTCTTGATTTGAGTCAACCAACATAACTTTTGCACCTTGCTGGGCAAACAAAATGGCAGTGGCCTGTCCGTTCCCCAAAATATCCCCTCTGGAACCGGCTCCAGTGACAATCGCTATCTTTCCATCCAATCTACCCGTATTGGTTGACATAATGAGGCCTTTTTTTTAAGACTAAGTTATATAGGTTTATGCAAATATGACATTAGAAGATTTCATTTCCAGATTCAACTCCGATGAACTACATTCAGCCCTAAAAAGACAGGGTCTCCCAAATATTGGAACCAATGACGACAAAATTAACAAACTTGCAGACCTAAACAAGAGCAAATCTAATATTAAATTTTTGTTATCAATTTTGGATGAATTCAGACTTAGAGAAATTTCTTTGGAATTTGCCATTCAGGGAGCAGGGACGATGAATAAGGGAAGACTTATAAACAGGGTTGCCCAGATCATACTTGGGGAATATGAAACTCTGAGCAAACAGGCAGCCAATATCGACCACCTTCAAGCATTATCCATTTTGGCAGCCGGGGCATCGATCATGATGATCATATTTATCTTCACAGCATTTTTCTTCGGTACCTCCAGCGCATTTATAGCCGCACTAGTGATAAGCATACCAATTAGCTTCTATTTATATATAACCATAAAAAGCCGATTACAAACCCATAAAACAAAACCGGATTAATTGAACCGGTTAGGTAATTGCAGTTCCGCTGCGATATCAGTAAACCAATCAATTACCTCAGGATGATAGGGGATGCCATTTTCCAATCTCTCTTTTTCTTCCTCATGCTCCGGAAGACCAGCGTAAGTCACACTATCATGTCCCGGAGCCGGCTCTGACTCTCTGAGAGTTTTCATATATTGATCCAAATCATCCTTGAACATATCTACATCGACAAAAGCATCAATTTTATAGGCAAGGAAATGATGAGAAGGTCCCGCTTTTCTGTTAGGACCAGCTCCTCCTCCTGACAACACCGCTGACAAGATTTCGATCATTACAGCAAGACTGTAACCCTTGTGGGAACCTAGTTCACGAGTCCCACCCAAAGGCAAAATTTTAAAATCATCCGGAACCTGTCTTTCATCCATTATTGGAGTTCCATCCGATTCAGCTACCCAACCAGCAAGTGCATCTACCCCAAGTCTTTTAGCCAAAGTTATCTTATTTCCAGCAACTGAACTCATCGATGCATCAAAAATGAACGGTGGTTCATCTCTAGTAGGAGCAGCGATAGCCAGAGGGTTCAGTCCAACTACACTTTCAGCTCCATTTGTAGGTAATACAGATACACCTCCAGTGGTCATAGCTATCCCAATCATATTGTGCTCAAGAGCCATAGCGGCATGATATCCCGCAGCCCCAAAATGAGCCCCGTTAGTGACAGAAACAGAACCAATTCCATATTTTTCCGCTCTCTCAATGGCAATGTTCATGGCAGCGGGCCCCACTACAAGTCCATGACCCTGATCACTGTCGATTGTGCAAACGGCTAAAGCTTCCCTAACTATTTTCCAGTCAGGTGTTGGATTTATGCGACCTTCCTGAAAGCCAGTAACATAGGCTCTCATCATGTTGCTTACCCCATGGGATTCCACACCCCTAATATCAGCGTACATCAACACATCGGCCGCCAAGGCAGCATCTTTTGCCGGCATCCTCATCTTTACAAAAATATCCTCCACCGCAGCCCTCATATTTTCTTGTCTGACTCGGATGGCTATATCTTCGGGAACATGAAACCTCTCAAGCACTGTAATCTCCTATATCTATGACTACTAAAACCGGGTTTAACTCATGAACACATATTATGCCATTTATAGATCAATATGCACTTAAGCAAACCATATTTGTGGATGATTATTTTAAAAGCAAATCATTGGTATTTTATAAAGTGATCATACCTAGGTTGATAAATTAAGAGACATTGTTGACACCATACTTATGCTGCATATAACCTCTCTACTTGACTGTAATAGAAGCCAGCTAAATGAAGGGTAGGAAATACGCAATGGCAAAGCACAAAAATTTAGTATTCATATTCAGCGATCAGCAACGTTATGACACTTTGGCTTGCTACGGTAATGACTGGATAAAAACTCCAAATCTAAATTCACTTAGTAACGAATCCTTTGTCATGGAACGGGCATACGTTGGACAGCCTGTTTGTACTCCAGCCAGGGGAACAATAACTACAGGACTGCATCCTCATAACGCGGGACCAACAGTAAACGTCATACCCCTACCAGCAGAACAGAAAACTATCGCCGAATACTTGCCAGACGAATACAAGACAGCATGGTTTGGGAAATGGCATCTGGGCAATGATGGAAATGCTCAACACGGTTTCCAACACTGGATTTCAACAGAAGACCATGCGTCACGATTTGTAGGGCTAAGCTCTGAGCCTAGTAAAAGTGATTGGCATAATTATTTGGTAGACCAAGGATATAGCCCGGATTCGACTCTATCAAATGATCAACCGCATCTGCCTGAAACAGTCACAAAACAGACCCCTGATAACTGGGAAGTGTTCAGTACAGAGTTAAGATCCGAACTTCCCGCAGAACACCAAATGGCACACTTTTTGGGAAGAAACGCAGTGGAGTTTATCGAAAATCATAAAGATAACCCATTCTGCCTCTATGTAAGTACATTTGAACCCCATTCTCCTTATAACGGACCATATAATGATTTATACGATCCAGCCTCATTGCCTGTAGGGCCTGCATTTCTCAAAAAGCCGGAAAACGCCCCTCTTATAAGTAGGTTAAGAGCCGATAACAATATGCAGTTCCTTGAAGGATCCTCCGGGTCCTATCGAGGATACGTGGAAAAAAATATTGCGGGCATACATAACGACATAAGCTCAGAATACGGCTGGCGGGAACTCAGAGCCAGGTATTTAGCTAACATCACTTTAGTGGACGACATGGTTGGAATGATCGTTAAATCCCTCGAAGAACAGGGCGTCCTAGATGACACCATTATCGTGTTTACTAGCGAGCATGGTGAAATGGCAGGAGATCATGGAATGCTGGAAAAACGTTCCATGTATGAAGAATCTGCAAGGGTTCCAATGATCATAAGAGCCCCAAAGATAGGCACTGACAAAAAAGTAGTGAGCGGGAACTTTAGTCATGTTGACCTAGTCCCTACGCTTTTGGATCTGTTAGGTGTGGATGTCCCTGATGGACTAGACGGTAAATCAGTTGCAGAAGTCCTAGAAGACGGATCAAATCTCCGAAACAATGAGGTATTCGTTGAATGGAATGGAATAGGATCCATCGAAGACAGGTTACTTGGAACTCATGATATTAATGCTATGCATCAGGCACCTTGGAGAACGATAGTCTATAGAGACTGGAAATTGAACCTGTGTGCCACTGATAAATGTGAGCTCTACAACTTGAGAGAAGACCCCAATGAACTGAATAATTTGATCGATAGCCCTGAACACCAGGACACAGTCCGGCTTTTAAGCACCAAAATAAGGGCATGGCAGTACAAAACAAACGACAAAGCACCTTTATAAAATTTTTGTATATACTTGAAGCAGTAAAATATGGAGGATTCAATAATGAAGTTTAGAATTAGTAGTGTAATAGCCATCAGCATGATGGCATTGCTCTCAATCGGATTGGTAGCTTGCAGCTCCTCTGATGCCGCAGCAGCGGCAGCCCCAGCAGCAGCAGCTCCTGCCCAAGCAGGATCGAGCTCAGGATATGTTCCTTCAGCTCCTGCACAACCAGCAGCAGCAGCAGCAGCAGCGGCAGCAGCTCCTTCAGCGGAAGTAGCAGCAGCAAAAGAAGTTTCTGCAAAACCAAAGCAAACCGTTGCTAAAACTGTCACCGAGTTCGAAGGTGGTAAGCGCGGTGGAGTACTCACACTTATCAGCGGGAAATGGTTCCAGAGATGGGATATGACTACCAGATCTCACTGGTCATCCACCCAGGGACTAAACCGACACTACAGTGGTGTACTTCAGTTTTCCCCTCGAGATGGTCTAACTGTAACTCCTGACTTAGCAAAAGAATGGACTTTGTCCGATGATCTTATGGGATCAAGCTTTGTATTTAACGAAGGGGTGAAGTGGCATGACGGGGAAGACTTCAGTGTTGATGATGTGATCTATACCATCAATAGGTGGCAAAACCCACCGGATGGTGTACCGCAACCCAGAATCGCTGGCTTACTTCTTGTAGATAGTATGGAAAAAGTTGATGACAATACACTCAACATAACTCACACTAAGCCAACAAGCAGGATACTTCCTGCTATGGCTGACGCATGGCACATAATTCATCCCGAACATGTACTTGAAAAGACAGGTGGAGTTTTAAGCTCAGGAGATCAAGTTATTGGTACGGGACCTTTCAAAGTAGACAGTTTTTCTGAAGGAAACAACGTAGTCTCCGTTGCAAACCCTGACTACTTCCAAAACGCACCGGACGGTAGTCCGTTCCCATACCTCGATGGAATCACTTCAGTAGCTATGGCCAACAATGATCTCTCGGCAGCTGCGCTTGCAACAGGTCAAGTTGACTACTACACCACGTTGACACCATCCAAATCCTTCCCGATCAAGGATAAGAGGCCGTCCATAGTCATAACTAGGTGGGATAGCCCAGGTTTCCAGGGAATATCCATGAATACCACAAAGGCACCATTTGACGACTTAGAACTGAGGAAAGCCTTTGCATGTGGACTTAACACACACGCTATCGCTGAATTGTCTAGTACACCTGGAGTTGTACCTATGGAATATAGGCAAATCAGCTTCTTCGGAACAGCCGATCCTAATTACGAAGATGTTGCCAGCCTAAAATGCGTTGATCCCGCACAAAGGGAAGCCAATGAGGCTGAAGCTATGGCTGTATTCAAGGCAAAGGGATTGACAGAGGTTGAGTTCGATTCAGACACTCCCACTGATCCTATTGCCACGATTGTGCAACAGCAGATGAAAGAACTCGGAGTTGATGTAAAAATAGTTGTTAGTGAAGTGACTTCTGCACGTGAGAAGGCATATGCTGGTGACACAACTCTGTTCTTCTTTGGGCAGGCCGTGGCTAGCAAGAGCCCAGTTGAAATAATCAACCAGGTATACAGGCCAGGTGCAGGTTTTGAACTTTACCAAGCAACCCCACCGGCCAAATGGTCAGAACTTCTAGACCAACTCGATATGGCAACGCTGGGTTCTGAGGAAGAAAAGGCACTTACAGCCCAAATGGACACAATAATGTGGGACGAGTGGATGCCTAAAGTACCTGTTCGAAGGCCAGATGAATTTCAGGTCAAGCAGGACCATGTTAGAAACATTGATGCCATAGCAACCGCCAAATTTATTCAATCTAGATTTGTGGATGCTTGGCTAGATAAATAATTAGCCTGTAATAATAGATCTTAATTCTGACGCCGACACTGTTTAACTAGAGTGGTCCGGCGTCAGGATTGAGGTTTCTTGTAAGTACGTAGATACTAATCTGCACAGATAAAGTTACTATTTTAATCAGCAGCCATGAGTGCTTCTAGGTAAAGGATATGCGTCAATACATACTCAGAAGACTACTCCTTTTGCCTCCAACTCTACTTTTGCTCGGAACTATTTTGTTTTTCATGGTTCAATCGATCCCTGGAGATGTTGCCTCTGCCCTCCTTGCTGGAGAAGAAAACGCAGTTGACCCGAAAACATTGGAAAAATTTAGGGAAGATTTAGGGTTAACAGAACCTCTGATTGTCCAATATGGAAAATGGCTAGCCCAGACTGCTACCGGAGATTTGGGATATTCATATTATTTCAGCAAGCCGGTATGGGAAGTGATAAAGCCAAAAATTGAAACAACGCTTACTTTAGCCATTTTTGGGGTGTTGATTGCTATTGTCCTAGCATTGCCAGCAGGTGTATTTTCTGCACTTTTCAGAGGGAGCTGGTTTGACCAGTTTGTTCGAACAATCAGTGCGGCAGGGATGGCGGTTCCAGCCTTCTGGTTAGGAATAATAATACTCCTAATACTATCGAGGATTTTTGGTTGGATGGCCCCAGTAATCCATTCCAGTATCTTTGACAATCCTATAGAGGCGTTCCAAAGGTATCTTTTCCCGTCGTTGATACTCGGATTTAGATCTGCCGCGGTGATAAGTCGTATGGTCAGGTCTATGATGCTAGAAGTACTCTCAGAAGATTATGTAAGAACGGCATGGGCGAAAGGTTTGCAGCCAAGGTCAGTAATCATTGGCCATGCCCTCCGAAATGCGTTACTACCAGTAGTGACTATGCTGGGCATGCTTTTCGCGTCACTGATAGATGGGGCTGTTGTCCTTGAAACAGTATTCAATTTGCCTGGGATTGGCTTATTGATGGTGGATTCGGTTATCGCCCGCGATCCTGGAATGGTCCTTGGATTGGTTCTATCGATAGGAATTTTCATGATGATATGGATACTTTTAATTGACCTTTCATACAAAGTGCTAGACCCCAGAGTTGAGTATGACTAAGAAGCCCGGATATTAGAGGACAATGACGTTACAAACCGAGTCTAGTAAAAAATCTGAAATAGCCCGAAGTTCCCGTCGTCTAATTCGACAGAACCCGGCTGGGACCGTTGGCGCCTTTGTGGTCCTTATTATATTACTAGGTGCAATATTTGCCCCATTTATAACCCCTTTTGACTACGAAACATTTGCTAGGAGCCGGTACACAAAACCCATGGGCAACGCGATGGACGGCAGCTTAATGCTACTCGGCTCAGATAATTTAGGGAGAGATCAATTCACACGCCTTCTATATGGGGCCAGAATATCTTTGCTAGTTGGATTCGTTTCTCCGATCATAGGGGTGGCAATTGGATCATTGCTCGGCATAGTTAGTGCCTATTATGGGAAGTGGACAGATTTATTACTTCAAAGACTTACAGATACCCTTTTGATACTACCTGGTCTAGTGATATTAATGACGGTGACCGCCTCTTTTGGATTCACAATAACTGTAGTTTTACTTGCTTTAGCCTTGTTCAGCATGATCGGCACTATAAGAGTTGTTAGGTCTCACGTATTGGGGTTAAGAGGTGCTCAATTCATAGACGCGCAAAGAGCGATTGGGTCCTCAGACCTGAGAGTAATATTTATACACTTGTTACCAAATACTTTGCCTGTAGCAGTAGTTTTGGTTGCAGTTGGAATAGCCGGAGCTATAGTTGCAGAGGCTCAATTAAGCTTTTTGGGACTTGGTATAGCCCCTCCAGTACCAACGTGGGGAAATATGCTTAATGGAGCACAGTCTCGGTTCGACCTCGGACCTCATTTGGCAATATGGCCGGGAATTTTTATATCAGTAACAGTGTTAGGACTAAATCTTGTGGGAGATGCTGTAAGAGACATAATGGACCCAAGACTACGAGGCAGACAATAACCAAATTCAATTTGAAACAAAAAAATCAGGAAAAGCTTTTAGGAGACTGAAATGGCAGATAGAAAACCAAATATAGTATTCATGTTTAGCGACCAACAACGCTATGACACGATGGCTGCTTACGGTGCTGATTATATGCAGGTACCTCATTTGAACCAACTTTCCGAGGAAAGTTTCATATTTCAAAACGCCTATGTAGCTCAACCAGTATGTACTCCTGCGAGAGCAACAATCATGTCAGGATTGTATCCACACACTGCTGGACCAATAGTTAACATGATCAATCTTCCTGCCGAAGTAAAAGTGATATCCGAAATGATTTCGGATGAATACTACAAAGGATACATGGGGAAGTGGCACCTAGGTAATGACATCGAACGACAGCATGGTTTCAATGTTTGGAAATCGAGTGAAGATTCTCACGGTACAGGTTACACTCACACGCAATTAAACAATGAGACGTCCTCATATACAGAGTATTTAATTGAAAAGGGACATGAACCAGACAAGGTCCCAGAAATTGATGGAGACAATGTCGCAGCTAGCCCCAAATTTAGTCTTCTGGGTAGAAAATCTGGACAACGAGCACCTACATTTAGTTCCAATGCTCACTATGACATGCCAGAAGAAGATCAAATGGCATCTTACTTAGCTCAAGAAGCCACGAAATTCATAGAAGACAACAAAGACCAACCATTTGTGCTCTACGTCAGCACATTCGAACCCCACTCTCCATACCATGGACCTTTTATGGATCAATACGACCCAGCAACGATCCCGGTAGGACCTGCTTTCTTGGAAAAACCAGAAACAGCTTCGTTGGTAAACAGAGTCAGAGCCGATTATTTTATGAAGTTCATGCTTGACGGAGAGGATCAAACCAAAGACGCGTACATGATGAACTATGCTGCCAACCGGGAAGATGTCACAACCGAAGCAGGTTGGAGACAGCTGAGAGCCCATTACATGGCAAATATTACCTCAGTAGACAACATGGTCGGGACAATAAATCAGGCAATCAAAGACAATGGACTTGAGGACAACACCATAATGGTATTTACCAGCGAGCACGGTGATATGCTCGGTGATCACGGAATGTTAGAAAAACGTTCAATGTTTGAAGAATCTGCCCGAGTCCCGCTACTGATGAAAGTTCCATGGCTCTCAAAGGGAAACCAGGTAATTGAAGGTAGTGTAGGGCACATAGATCTAGTGCCAACTCTGCTAGACCTCATCGGGCAAGAAGTACCTGATCACTTGCAAGGGAAAAGCTTAAAACCCGTCCTAGAAGGTGAATCTGATCTTTCTGAGAATGACGTATTCATATCCTGGAATGGCTATGACAATAACGTGCCTGATAGATTCTTGGGAGATATTAAAATTAACAGGATGCTGAGATTGCCTTGGAGAACTGTAGTAACCCCTGATAGATGGAAATTAGCTCTATGTGCTGGGGATCAATGTGAACTTTACGACCTAAATGATGATCCTTATGAACAAAATAATTTGTTTAATGATCCTGACCAACAGGACCGAGTAAGAGATATGGCTGCCAGGATTAGAGTATGGCAGGTACAGACCGGGGACACCGCTCCGATTCCTTCAACAATATAGCTTCACAACAGACAATTGGGATGAGTAAAGGGCACTCTACGCTCTTTACTCATCCTGTTTTTCCTTCCTAACATCTCTGGTTTTAACCCAAAATTTCTTTAGAGGGGACCGTCATGGCAAATCAACCGAATCTTGTTTTCGTATTTAGCGACCGTCAAAGATTTGACACATTAGAAGCCTATGGAAACGACTACGTAAAAGCACCCAATTTAAATGCACTTGCCAAGGAAAGCATTGTCTTCAAAAATGCATATGTAACGCAGGCGGTCTGCGCCCCGGCTAGGGCATCGATTATGACTGGTCTATACCCCCATGCTGCGGGCATGCCTAGAAACAAACTGGTTATGCCTGAAGAAGTGGAAACCATTGCCAACATGGTCTCCGACAACTACAGGAAGGCATATTTTGGAAAATGGCACTTGGGTAATGAGGTGATCAACCAGAGAGGATTTGACGAGTGGGCCAGCGGCATGGAGACATTACGCGAAGAATATACCGAAGAAGAATATTTGGCCATGGACAC
>RQOP01000069.1 GCA_008373095.1 SAR202 cluster bacterium
CTACTCGGCATTTCATAAAGAGGGTGATAGCCAAGGAAGGTGACAGCGTTCATATTGACAACGGGAATGTATATGTAAATAGCGTACTGCTCCAAGAACCTTACCTAGATCCTGCTCTAAATGATAGTTCCAACTGGGGACCAAACGTAGTTGAACTTGGAAGGTATTTTGTTCTCGGTGACAACCGAAGAGCTAGTAACGATTCCAGATCATGGGGAACAATTACAAGTGAACACATAATCGGAAAATATTTAACCAGATACCCATCTTCTATCTGTTCAATCGCACCCATAACTCAAGAAAATCTACGATAGGAAACGGATTTGTTCTTGAAGACCTGAAATTCTATATATAGAATTGTTGTTTAGTGAAACAAAATGGGCCGGTAGCTCAGTTGGCAGAGCATCGGACTTTTAATCCGAGTGTCGTGGGTTCGAATCCCACCCGGCTCACACTCATTCAGGCACGAAATCAGGGAATTCTTGAGCCTGGTTTATCTTCAACCCCTGCGAGCAGGTGCATAATCACCATCAAAATACCTACCGCCAATAAAAACCCTGACGCTATTTTGTTGATTTTGTTTTCTAAAAGAAGTGCAGAACCCAAAACAACATTTCCAAACGCCCACGCTAACATGATGCTGGGAAACATCGAATCACTTAGTACCATAACCCACTGAGCTTCTATTAAACGGTCACCTATCATCTTTTCTGTGGCCGTACCAATTACTGGAAACGTGGTTCCCATCATGATAAATACCATTGTGGTAATCCCAACGAAAATGATAGATGCAATTGAAGCAAGAGTACCTTCTCTTGTTGAACCATCTGCTCTTGCCCAGGACAAGAGGGTATAGCCTATAGACATTGAGGCAAATATTATAGTTCCCACTATTAATAATATGCTCACAGCCGTTCGATTCTCTCGCAGATTGGTCACGTCTTCCGCTGCGTTTTCGCCATCACCAACAACTGCGGGCCATATGAAAAACAGCATTAAAATGAATAAAACAGGGGCGATAATCAACATCCAACTACCCACAGTTTTTGAGTTCATGACATCTCCTTCATTTTTTAATTAATGGATAAATTCAATAAAATAAAGCTAAATTGTCTGAATTCATATATAAAACATTTTAAAATTATTTAAGCAAAAACTAAATGTAAATTAATCTCATTTTTTATCCTATACAGCTAAAACTATTATTATTGAGACATCATTCATCTGAATATATTAGGGGGAGAGTATGGATACAGAACTTACAGTGGCCGTCGCACAAATACTAACTGGCACTGCTACCTTGATAGTTGCCATTTTCCTAGCTGGCCAATTTGTCTTACAACGCAAAGTGCTAGATAGAGCGCATCTAGACGCTGAAAGAGAATTAACTTTGTCATCCTTAAGTCTATTTCAAGATCATTTGAATTCTAGGGTGACCAATGAATCAGTTCGAAATCTATACGCGAAACGTCATGAGGGTTTAAGCAATCTTAGTACATCAGAATTTGATGGGATTACAACACATTTCCGTATGGGATATCTGATAACAAATAATGAATGGAGTTTGGGAAGAGCCAAGAATTTTCCTGGCTACTATATTAAGCGTTTCCAAGGATACCTGGATTCAGTTGCCGGTAGAGAATATTACGTCCAAACAGGCAGAGCTATATTGAACAGGGATAGATTGGTTGAAATAGCTGACGAAGTATTCGAAGAGTTAACAGGAGAAGCTGTTCCTGCCGAAGCTGGTAGGGCTATTGGATTCGTAGCACAAGAATAAATTAAAATTATGTGAGGTAATAGACCGACCCTAGCGTAAGAAATAATTAAGAGAGTTTAGTTTGGATTTTCAGAATCTGATCCTAGGGTTCCTGGTTGGAACAGGCCTCATAGTCGCAATTGGGCCACAAAATATATTCGTGATTGAACAAGGATTAAAGAAACAATTTACGTTTCTAGTCTGTTTAATCTGCTCCATTTGTGACGTGGTGTTGATTTCAGTTGGGTTATATCTGTTTTCATATTTCGACAGTTACTTTAGTCCAACAATTGAACTAGTACTGAATCTACTTCTTATAATTTTTCTAGCTCATTTTATTTGGAACAAGATAAGAGAAAGTTATCATGGAGTGTCCTTTGATTTAACACAAAAAAGGGATACGCGAAAACGCACCTTACAAAAAACACTCGGCTTCAGTCTAAAAAAAGGATACGCGAAAACGCATCTTACAAAAGACACTCGGGTTCAGTCTTTTGAACCCGCACGTCTACTCAGACACAGTTTTTTTCATTGGAAATATCTCGAAGAATTTAGAGTTTGATGAAAAGCTTTTCTTTGGAATGGGTGCTTCAATGAGTTCAATTATTTTTTTCTTCACAACGGGATATTTATCACGGGTTTTCTCTGAGTATCTGTCAAACGAGAAAATCATGAAGAAAATAGACTTGATAATAATCTTGATAATGTCTTTCTTGGTATTGGGTATAGTCTACAAGGCAGTAACGAATTAGTTTGCTTTAGAAACTTTTGTTGGCTAAGAATCGTTGCTGTCTCTATTTATTCTCCTTTTAATATTAAAAGACAAGTCGATGGAATTGTTGTATTCCCACTCTGCCTCTGCATTTGCTTGGTTAATAAGATCGGTCCAAAACCTCTTTATGTCATCTCTGGGAGTAAGATTTGCACCATCGGAAGAATGCCAAGCCCGCCATAGCCATTTCACTTGCCGCCCAGTGGCCATAGTTCCTGTTTGATGGTAGTACTCACTGTTTAAATAGTTGGCAAGCTTTCCATCCTGCCACGGTATTTCATATTTGGTTAATGAGCGCCATTCATATTTTTTATCTTGTTCACTCTCACTAAAAGGTACTGAATCAAACTCTTTTATCCATCTAGATATTGTTCTAGCACTGACAGTATTTCTTCTGTATTTTTCCTTTAGTTCCTGCAAAATAGTTTTTTGAGTATGTATCCGCTCACTCCAAAGATGGTAAGCCTCTTTCATTTGATCGATATTCTCTTTAATTTTTGCCATACAACATCCTTACTTATTTAAACAGTCATTTAAAGACATTATATAACTAGCTATAAGACATTATATAGACAGCCAAATAAAAAAGGTCAGGGTTATGAACGAATCTTAAGCATTAAAAAATGCTCTCTCTAATCCGTAAGCAAATCTTGAAGCAGAAAATCAGCTATCTTTCCCCATTCATCCTCTTGCCATCCCTCAAGAGGTGTCCGCACCTTCATAATCACATTGCCTATAAGAACAGTTTCATCTTGCTTTTCTGAAGGATGAATCTTTGTTGGAGAAGAACATTGAGGGTTAGGATCACAATATATTGAAGCATCACTATCATATACCCAAACTTCAACGAAATATTTATTGCCCAACTGGCAACCTTTATTGGAAAAAGACCCTTCCTGATAATCAGCATTTATGACATAGCCACAATTCTTGAAATCATGAAGGTCTAACCTCTCTAATACGTAGTCAGCACCATCAAACTGTAGATCCTCAGGAAGGGGATAGTCACAGGACACCAAAATAAGAAAAAAGAAAACGATTAATGCCTTACTCATGCAAAAATGATGCGATTCTTATGCGACCATTTAAATTGGATCAATAGCCTCATTTATACTTTCATTTTTCTATTGGTATATTTTCTTCCAATGCTGGCCGCTTCTTCACTCTGACCTGCTATCACTCTTGCTCCAGAATCAATAACACTTTTTATAGAATCAGGGGTTCCAGTTTCAAGAAATCTCACTCCATTTCGCTCGCAGGCTTTCTTAACTCTGAGAGAAGCATCTTTTATCCTTTGGTCAGGTTCAGTACCAGGAACTCTCTTTATTTTCATGGACATTGACATATCACCCGGCCCCATTTCAGCAAATCCTATCCCTGGGACACTCAATATTTGCTCACAATTATTCAGTCCGCCTAAAGTTTCAATTTTTAAGCCTAATAAAAGTTCACCTTCCGGATTCAAAGGCCAAGGATCTGCTTTGGCTCTATATTCATTGTCATCTTCAAGGCCCCATTTTAATTTCGCCTTAAATTCTGATCCCACTCCTCTTGTGCCATCCTGAAGACCATATCCAACCCCTATTTCGTTGAGTTTATACCTACAAGATTCCACAAAGGCAGCCACCGCTTCTGCGGTAGTAGCTTCACAGAGCAATATCCCATGGACCCCTCTTGCTAAAATTTGTCTAATCTGCCATGCGTTGTACCTAATTACCTCTGCATTTTCTCCTTGTACGGGAAGTTCTACGATTACCGTAGGTGTGACATGGCCTGAAGGTGTAGGACCGCCATCAACTAACCCATCCATGTATGCTTCTAGACCACCCATATCGAATGCTCCATGCTCCATACCTATGTTTATATAGTCGGCCCATATTTTGGAATCTTTTTTTCCTTGTTCATAAGACAGAAAGTCTCTCGAGAATGAGTGTAACCCCGTGTAGTAAATAGGCTGGTCATCGTCCAATAATTCAATGGCTCTGTTGATTCTCTTAACCATGTCTAACTCTCCTGATTCATTTCTTACCAAAACGTATAGACTATCCTTTTTAGTGTCAACTCAACTAAAGGAGTATATATGGCCGCATATGTTATCGCTGATGTAAATGTAACTAATCCTGAATTATTCAAAAAATACTCAGAACAAGTTCCGGCTACCGTAGAACAATACGGCGGGAAATATTTAATTAGAGGGCTGAAGGTGATTGGGGGCCTACTAGAGTTGTAGTAATTGAATTTGAAAACATGTCCATGCTGCAGAAATGGTATTCATCTCATGAGTACAGTGGACCCTTGCGAATACGACAGCAGTCGGCAGACACCAATGTTTTATTTTTAGAGGGTATTTAGATTAAAAACCCATTTGAGAAATCAATTCCAACTATTAAATGACACTTATAACAAATATCCTTTAAGAGAACTAGCTCACTCCAAATATGATGCAGAAATTCCCTTGGTTACAATAATTTAAAATGGTGGAGTTAAAATGTGCGGACGTTTTTCGATATATCTAGATGAACTAGAATTAAGAGAGAGATTCCCAAATCACGATATCTCCAGCCTAAAAGACCTAAAAGTATCAAACTTTGCCCCTACTATGGAAATGCCTATAGTCGTTGAAAGTCAGGTAGTAAATATGCGTTGGGGTTTAATACCGTCTTGGTCGCAAGATAAATCATTTGCCAATAAATTAATCAATGCTCGTGGCGAAACTCTTCTTGAGAAGCCGTCTTTTAAAAATCTAGTAAATGCTCAGCGATGCATTGTCACCTCAAACGGATTCTACGAGTGGAATTCTCAAACCAAACAACCTTTTTTCATCCAACCTACAAATACCTTATTAATGAATTTCTGTGGTCTACATACATTCTGGATGGATGCAAATAATCAGCCGGTAAACACATTTACAATTATTACTACAAAGGCCAATCAATCAATGTCTGATATACACCATAGAATGCCGGTCATATTGGAACCAGGAAATGAACAGGAATGGTTGAGTAGAAAAAACAATTTTGACGTGATTCAAAATTTCATAAAGCCAATAAATGATTCAGAAATATCCATTACACCCATCACTAAAGTAACCTAACTCATAATAGAACTTAATCACCCATCGTATGCATAACGAGTTGCAGCCTCTTCATCCAGATCACAACCCCAACCCGGACCTGAGGGAATTGCAATGTATCCGTGATTAACCTCTGGCACCAGAGTGGTTATTTCATCTCTCCATGGGGCAGAATCAACGTCACTTTCCATAATCCTCACATTTGAAACTGAAGCGGTTAAATTCAAACTCTGATATGTAGAAAGGTGTGAGTTATAATTATGAGGTGCTATGTTTACATCATATACCTCTGCTAGATCAGCCACCTTCTTTGCCTGAGAAAAACCTTGCCATTGAACGTCAATCTTAAGGGTGTCCATGGACATAGCTTCTAAGAATGGCTTGTATTGCCTTAGCCCTAATAGCTGTTCCCCTGTGCAAATAGGCGTCCTTTGAGAGGACTTTAACTGTGCAAGAGCACCTGGATCCTGGTTGTCTATCTCAAGCCAGAACAAATCGTAGGGTTCGAGGGCTTTACCCAAAGCGATTGCACCTTGAGTCTTGAAGTTGTAATTAATATCCAGGCAAATATCAATATCCGGTCCAACAGCATTCCTCATAGTAGATATCTGATGAACAGCATGTTCAACCAATTCAGTCGGGGTGTTTTGATCATTTGAATCAGGATTCAGATCAGAAATCATAAAAGGCTTTTCGCCTGGAAAAATTAGATTCGTTTTAAAGGCTGTGTAACCTTGATCAACAGCTTCAACAGCGCACTCTCCCAGGTCATCCATCGTTTTCAAAGTAGGTTTGTCGTACATCTCTGGGTGCATAGCTCGATAGGTCCCTAAGTGTGACCAATAGACTCGCTGCTTATCTCTATGGGGACCTCCATGGAGTTCATATACTGGAACACCTGCATCCTTTCCTTTAATATCCCAAAGAGCTAGTTCCAACCCAGCAATCGCCATTGCAGTTGCCCCGCCAGAAGAAGATCGAGTGCGCCGGTACATATCCATATAAAGTCTATCTACTGGACGAGGGTCCTTACCTATCAAAGCAGAACCAATGTCCTGGACCAGTCCAGGTAATCCTTTCTTAAAAACTCCCGTACCAAATTCACTATATCCGGTAATTCCTGTGTCAGTACGAATAGCGCAAAAAATCCATACCAAGTCCTGTATTGATTTCACTACAAAAGTGTCTATCTTAGTTATTTTCATATTATTTATTTCCTACAGTTACTTTTTGCACAAGGATCTATTTATTCCAGGAATATTTTCTTGCCGTATCTTCAACCAGGTCACAACCCCAGCCAGGTTCAGTAGGAACCTCCATATACCCTTTATTAACAACAGGCAAAGCGGTAAACAATTCATCTTTCCAAGGAACGGTTTCCGGGTCGCTTTCCATAATCCGAACATTCGATACCGAAGCACATAGATGAACTGATTGAAAGCTTGCTAGCTCTGAAGCGGGATTATGAGGTGCGATGTTCATCTCATATGTCTCTGCAATGTCAGCCACTTTCTTCGCAGGTCCAAACCCTTGCCATTGAACGTCAACTTTCACAGTGTCCATAGCATGCAAATCAAAATATGGAAGATATTCTCGAACAGTAAATCTTTGTTCTCCAGAACAAACCGGTATGTGAGTGGAGTTTCGTAATTGAGCCAGGGCCTGAGGGCTCTCGTTGTCATGTTCTATCCAAAACAGGTTATAAGGCTCCAAAGCTTTTGCTATTCGAATAGCTCCTTCTGTTTTAAAGTTGTAATTAATATCCAAAAGTATATCTACAGACGGCCCTACGGCTTCTCTCATTACTGATATTTGTTTTTCTGCATGTCGGACAATATCAGTATCTGCCCTCTGATCGTGATTTCCATCATCTCTGCCTTGTGATATTGCGGTTGGATTCTCTCCTGGCCATACAATATTTGTTTTGAAAGCATCGTATCCCCTTTCAGGTGCTTCTTTCACTGCCTGGGCCACTGCATCCCAATTATTTAGAGGTTTATCTGGGGCCAAATTAGGATCGTGAGCTCGTGCACTAACCATATGTGACCAATAAACTCTTTGAGAGGACCTGTGCGGCCCACCAACTAAATGAGAAACTGGCAGTCCTAGCGCTTTCCCTTTAATGTCCCAACAAGCTAGTTCAACTGCAGCAATACCCATCTGTGCGATTCCACCCGGTACATCCCGAAAATTCCTGTATAGGTCAAAATATATTTTTTCCACCGCTCTCGGATCTTTTCCAATAATCAGTGGCTTAAAATCTTCAACAAATCCAATAAGCGAGTTTGCGATAGCTCCTCTTCCGAATTCACCATACCCGGTGATACCTTCGTCTGTTCTAACGGCTGAAAACAACCACGGCCTTCTACCACCGCTAACCACAAATATTTCAATGTCAGTAATTTTCATAATCAATCTCCATTTAAGCCAGCCGCCCCAAATCACTTTATGTGGGCAAGCCGATGCATATTGGCCAGCAAGTGTGATCTTACTTCCTACAATTCCAATATGTCCACACAGAAAAACAGACAAGTTGACCATACAAGGGGATTACACGGTTAGAGTGTGTATAATCCTCTCAATTTACTGATAATGATTTATAAAGGGGCTAGTAAATTGACTTACTTTAATTCACGAAGATCTGCTGTTACTGCCACAAATGGTGCAGTAGCTACCAGTCAACCACTTGCAGCCCAAGTAGGTTTGCAGATACTTCAAAAAGGTGGAAACGCTGTCGATGCTGCTGTAGCCACTGCTGCTGCCCTGAATGTATTAGAGCCTATGTCTACTGGGATTGGCGGCGATATGTTTGCCTTGATATGGATGGCCGACACCAAAAAGGTCACCGCCATTAACGGCAGCGGACACTCGGCAGCCGGTGCAAATCCTGAAGATGTAATCTCCAAAGGTTATAGCTCGATACCTAATAATGGACCTGATGCTGGATTAGCAGTAAGTGTTCCAGGCACTGTAGATGGCTGGCATAAATGTCTAGAAAAACATGGCACTATGACTTTGAAAGAGGTACTGCAACCTGCAATTAGTTATGCAGAAAACGGATATGCTGTTACAGATGTAATTGCCTATCAATGGGGTGAATCTGAAGCCAAATTAAAACAGAGACCATCAGGCTCTGAAATGCTCTTGAATAATAAAGCACCTCGTCAGGGTGATTTCATAAAACTAGAGAATCTAGGAAAATCCCTTAAAACAATTGCAGAAGATGGGCCAGAGGGTTTTTACAAAGGCGAAATTGCCCGAAAAATATCTAAATATGTGCAGTCAGAAGGCGGTTGGTTAACAGAAGAAGACCTGGCAAACCATAGCTCAGATTGGGATGAGCCTATATGTACAAATTATCGAGATGTCACCGTATGGGAATGTCCTCCAAATGGATCTGGTATTGCGGCTCTAATGGCTATGAATATCGCAGAAGGTTTTGACTTAGCTTCAATGGGTCCTCAATCTGCAGATAGATACCACTACCTAATTGAGTCTCTTAAATTGGGATATGCAGACGCTCTACAATACGTGGCAGATCCGAGAGTTACAGATGTACCCATAAAAGGAATGTTATCGAAATCTTATGCTACTGCACGGAGGGCGAAAATAAGTCCGGATCGAGCTAACAATGATGTTTCCTATGGAAAGCCTGTACCAAATGCAGACACAGTCTATTTAACCGTTGCAGATAAATATGGAAATGCCTGCTCTTTTATTAATAGCCTGTACTCAGGATTTGGGACTGGATTGGTGGTCCCCGAAACCGGTATAGCCTTACAGAATAGAGGGTCTTTATTCTCATTAGATTCTTCTCACCCAAACTTCCTAAGGGGTAATAAACGACCATATCAAACCATAATACCTGCAATGGCAACGAGAAATGATGAAATGTGGCTTAGTTTTGGTGTTATGGGTGGATTTCAACAGCCCCAAGGCCATCTACAAGTTATTTCGAATATGGTTGACTTCAACATGAATTCACAACAGGCTCTTGACGCTTTAAGGTTCAGCGTTGATATCGAAGAAACTGGTATTGTCCGGGTTGAAGAAGACATAGACCCAGATGTACTTTCAGAACTAACCAAAAGGGGTCATGAAATAGAAGTGGTATCTGGATACAGAAGAATCATGTTTGGTGGGGCTCAAACAGTCAGTCGAGACCCTGAAACAGGGGTACTTACGGCAGGCTCTGAGCCCAGAAAGGACGGGGCGGCAGTGGGATACTAAAGGAGCAAAACATCTCACTTATTTAGTATTATTTTTACTGTTTTTCAAAGGTAACTTTCTGCCCATGTGTTCTTCACCACGGGAATAGGCTAATTGAATCTGTTTTTGGCGTTCTCTGGAATTTGCTATTTGAGAATCAGACAATTTCCCATAGCACTCAGGACAACTCACCCCTTCCTCGTAGAACGGGGAAAGAAAATCATCAGATGACACAGGCTGCTGGCAACCGTAGCAAAGAATATACTCTCCTTCATCAAGCCCATGTGTCAAAGAAACTCTATCGTCAAACACAAAACACTCTCCTTCCCACATACTTTCAGCCTTTGGAATTTCCTCCAAATATTTAAGTATTCCTCCCTTTAACTGAAAGACGTTTTCAAATCCGATCTGTTTCATATACGCCGTCGCTTTCTCGCATCTAATCCCACCCGTACAGTACATGGCGATTTTTTGAGTTTTGTCTTCTATATTGGACAAGTCATCAACCCAATCCGGAAATTCGCTAAAGTTCTCAGTGTTTGGATTAATCGCATCCTTAAATTGGATTAATCGCATCCTTAAACTTGCCCATTGATACCTCGTAAGTGTTTCGGGTATCTATTACCATCACCTCATCCTGAGTAATAAATTGGTTCCAATCTCCCGGTTCGATATATTCACCAGATTGGTTTAAGGGATCAACATTTTCCATGCCCATTGTCACAATTTCTTTTTTAATTCTCACTTTCATACGCCGAAAGTTTCGGGAATCACTTTTCGAAAACTTGACTTCCAACTGCTCTATTTCCTGCCACGAACGAATCCAATCGATTACTAGATGTATGGCTTCAGGTTTTCCTGCTACAGTCCCATTTATCCCTTCTTCTGCCAATAAAAAAGTGCCCAGTACCTCATTTCTTTCGCAAAGATCAAGCAGTAACTGACGTTTCTGGTCTAAGTTCTCAAGTGGCGCGAATTTATAAAGAGCGGCAACGGTTAATGGGGATTCAACGAGCCTATGTTTTGGAACTGGCTTTTCCATCATCTTTTTAATTGCTATCTTACGATTAAGGTCAGCTATTCTGCCTCTCTGACTTCTGCCTCAGGCCTAGCATCTCCCGGTCCAAGAAACAATTCCCATGGGCGAAAAGATTCTACGAAACCTTTTGCATCTTCCATGGAAGCTAACCCCTTTTGAGCACGCTCTGGGGTCATCGTGAAAGTCTTAGCAAATGCGTCGAAGCCGTTCTTAGTTTCCCGAACACCGCCAATCATTTCTTGTTTATCTTCCGCTCGTAAAACTAGTTTCTGGCCTTTCCTGGTAAATTCCCAAAAGATTTCCATAAAACGTACTCCATATCAAATAATATACATATGAGTTTACCGTGTTCTGGAGTCCTTAAAAAGCATCAAGGCCAAACCCAGAGGGCTTGACCTTGATAAAAAGAAACATTGACAAGTCTGTTTTCTCCTTGATAAAAAGAAACATTGACAAGTCTGTTTTCTAAAACCTTTTGGTCTCAGAGAACGCCTGAATCAAACTAATCAGACGACCACATAGCCGGACCGATGACAATGCTCCATATTGTGAAGACTGAACAGCTAATCTCTAGCCATCATGTCCTTACCAACCCATATGCTCCATAGGGTGAAAATGATATAGCAGATTCCGCCTATCATTTGCATTGTCTGAAGTGTGCTGCTCTCAAAACCGCCAACAACACCAGTGACAAGACTAACTACGGCGACGAGTGCGACTATATAAGCAACATTTTGGTTAATATAGTCCTTAGCAGATATGCCCAAGACAACCAATAAGAATCCTAACGACCAAACTATTCCTCCAAACTGGTTAATCCCTGAGGCGCCACCATAAAGGCCACCATTGTTGACGTCTCCACCGATTGCAGCCGTTAATCCTGCTGATATTACCCAGCCGACTGTACCAACGAAGACAAATTTCATGCCGAGGCTAGAAAGTGCATCACCACTCTCAACAGCGAGCCGGATAATGCCATGCATCAGGACTATCAAACCAATTGACGTGAGCGTTGTTAGTGTAGAATTGGCCGTAAGGGCCGCGACTACCGCATTACCATCAGCTGGATCAACGTCTGTGCCTATAACTCCTAATTGCTGGATAAAATAAAATACCAAGCAGACCACCGGCCCTGCTATGAGAGCCAGCCCACCTAGTTTATTTGCTGAAATTGTGCCCATTTTGATCCCTCCTGAACCTTTGATTATGGACTTCAAACCATACAAACAGGACTATTGCCCTGCTTAATAACTGTATTATCTACCGTTATAATCTCCCAACCCAGCAGTTTTTATCTTATTTTTTTACAAATATAAAAAAAATATAAATAAATTAAAATAGTTTAAAATCACCTCATATAAACAAGGGGAAGTTAAAAATATGGCATTAGACCAAAAAATCATCACAGATATTTCACAGGAATTATGGGGTGCGAGAATCAATGGAGGAATTGTGGGGTGCGAGAATCAGTGGAAGCGCAGTAATCAACCCTTCACAAACCTACCCTGACATTACTATTTCCGACGCCTACAGCATCCAGAACCATTTAATAGCTGAAGCCTTAGAAAATGGTGAGGTCCTCACGGGAGCCAAAATAGGGCTTAGTTCAAAGGCAAACCAACAAAAATTTGGTATAGATGAACCAATCTATGGCCATTTATTTGCTTCTATGATCCGTCCAGAAGATGAACCAATCGAGATAACCAAAATGTTCAGACCGGTAGTAGAACCAGAGATATGTTTTCTGCTTGATAGTGAATTAAAGGGACCAGGCATTAATGTAGGAACTGTTCTCTCTGCAACTAAAGGGGTTATCCCTGCTTTTGAAATAGCTGATTCACGACTGAAAAATCAAAGTTCAAGAGTAGAAGACAACATTTTAGATAATTCCGGGGCAGCGGTAGTCCTCCTAGGTGGAGTATTAACTCCGATTGAAGAAATAGATCTTCGGTTGGTTGGGATGGTACTGGAACGAAACGGGATGGTTATAGATACCGGTGCGGGAGCTGCCGT
>RQOP01000070.1 GCA_008373095.1 SAR202 cluster bacterium
ATAAGGCCACCTCGAGCAACATTGATCACATAGGAAGTGGCTTTCAAAAGAGCGATCCTAGGTCTATCAATGATGTGCTTGGTATCTTCAGTTAAATGGAGATGAACAGATAAAAAATCACAATCTTCGATGGCGGCATCAAGATCTTGAGGACCTCCAAGAAAATCAGGTTCTATTTCATTTAAGACTTCCTGTTCAATCGGTCGAACATCAATGGCATTAATTTTCATACCAAAAGCCTTAGCCCTACGTGCAAGCTGCTGGCCGCTAGCGCCAAAACCGACAATTGTTAAAGTTCTTCCTTCTACTTCAAGACCATTAGCACTAAAAACCGTACCTGCATAAAACTGATTGGTCGCATTTCCATAATCATGAGCAAGCATGAGAATGAACATCATAGCTCCTTCTGCTAGAGACACACTGCTTAAATGACCTGGACAATGAGCAAGTAGCATCCCTTTCTCAATAATTCGCTCCACCTCGACATGATCTAAACCATTTGTCTGGACCTGTACATATTTGATCCCTGCTTCCGCTGCAACATCCACCAATTCCGGTTCAATGTTGCCACCTAAATCCACAATGACTTCCCGACCCTTCAGTTGTGACAATGCATCTTTTGATCTATCAAATATTTCAGTATCGAATTCTCTGAGTAAGATTTCAGGTAGGTATTGATGCCTCTCTTCGACGCTAATGATGGGGTGTGGTAAATATGAAACCTTTAATTTACTCATATGTCATACCTCCTTTAACTATCTATGAAAAACGATATATTCAGAAAATACCAAACAGGGCCCTATCCTACATAAAATCAAAAGCTCTAGCGAGATGACAAGTTGGTCTTATGCCGATATCCTACCTCCAATTAAGAGATCTACATTGATTGATAATTAAAAGGATGGTCAAATGCCAGAATCTACACTAACAATCGACTGCCAGGTACACGCCTATGAAAAGGACAGCGCATCACGACCATGGCAGGGATTTCTACAAGGTCCTGATGAAGTAACAGGCGATGATATGGTCGCAGCAATGGATTCGGTCGGTGTCGATGGAGCGATCCTGATATCTCCGAAGAGCCTATATGAATATGACGCCAGCTACGCGCTAGAAGTGTATGCAAAACATCCTAATAAATTTGGCTTGGTTAAACCTTTTGACCCAGAATCAAAAACAGTAGCTGAAGAAGTTGAAGAATGGGCGGCGACTCCTGGTGTGGTTGGAGCCCGCATAATGCTACGACCACATGAGTTTACTGACTACGCCCCAGGTCTAAGTAGTATTCTTGATGTAGGGTCCAAAGTAGGGATACCGATAAACATTATGTGCTCTGGTAATCTTGATTTGTTCAGCCAACTGGCCGCTAAACACCCTAACACTCAAATGGTGATCGACCATCTAGGGATCCCACAGCCTCACCTTCCTCCTGTACCGGAAAATCCATTTGCTGATTTAGACAAAGTGGTATCGCTCGCGAAACATGACAACGTCGTTATAAAAATATCGGGTGCTGGAACCTTATCCCATGAACCATTCCCTTATGCTGATATTTGGGAACCCCTTAGCAAAATCTTTAATGCTTTTGGCCTGGATCGATGTCTATGGGGAACGGACTGGACAAGGGCCGTTGAACTTTTGACATACAAGGAAGGGGTCGAGGCATTCAGAGTCACAGATTCACTATCTGATACAGAACGAGCGACTCTTATGGGTGGGAGCCTCTCTAAAATCTATAACTGGTCGCCCAAAAAGTAGGTTTAGCGTTATGCCTGGCATAAGTTAAAACGACAGCCATAAATCTTTTTCTAGTGGTTCCCAATATTCCACGGCAACTGACTCAATGATGAAATGGTCATACGGGTCTACTGATTTATATTCTTCATAGGGCCCATCCCAGTTCTTCCGGCGTTCTTTGTAGGAATCATGTCCCTCCAGAGAATGAAATTCAAAATTCATGATATATCGACCGGTAGGCATTCCAAGGGAATCAAGTTGACGAAAATATTTAGCAGATTTCCACTCTGAAAATAGTTTATCGTGATTTCTTTCTACAAATGAAAACCATTTCCTAATAATCTCATCATGGTCACACTGATGACCCGGCTTTATTTCCCAGCTTTCAACTTCTATGAAACTCAACTTATTGTGCTCCTGACAGGGGTTGATCTGACATAATATTGGAACAAATTCTGGTGTAAGGGATCAAATGGTACAGTTCAGTATAGCAATCAGTGGTGACCGAGAAATCGAAGAGTATATCTCTATAGCTAAAATCGTCGATGAATCCTCTTTCACCAACTTAAGCATTTACGACGACCTTTTGTTCAAACCTGCCTGGCCAATACTTAGCATTATTGCTGTCAACACAGAAAGAATCAAAATAGGTCCCGCAGTGTTAAACCCATATCTAACCCATCCGGCAGTGATTGCGGCCAATATTTCTGTCATTGATGAAATATCTAACGGTCGAGCTTTCGTTGGCATAGGAAAAGGAGCTTTTCTAGATTTCCTAAACATAAATTCGGAAAAACCCATTACCGCAGTGAAAGAGGCTATAGAGATAATACAAATTCTCACAAGAGGTACCAAAAAGCCTTTCCATGGCGCAGTTTTTTCTTTAAAGGACGGGGCCTTTTTCAGATGGAATACTGACTATAGGGCAATTCCAGTTATGGTTGGCACCTGGGGTGAAAGGATGTCTACTTTGGCCGGAGCAAAGGCAGACGAAGTAAAAGCAAGCCCTCTTTGGCACAGTGAATATGCCAAAACCCTACGATCGAAAATTGATCAAGGCGCTGCCTCTGCCGGAAGATTAGCAAGTGAAATTGATTTGACCTTGGGTGTATTAACATCGGTCCATAATGATTCAGATATCGCCCGAGAATTTGCCCGTAATTCCCTAGCCATTTATCTGCCACATCTACATCCGATGACAAAAGTAATGGGAGTACCTCAGAGTGAAATCTCCAATGTCAGAAAACTTTCCGATTTAGGGAAATATTCAGAGGCGTCCAAATTGATTTCTGACGAAACTCTTAATAACTTTTGTTTATATGGTTCTCCCAGTGAAATCAGATCAAAAATTACTGCCCTAGTTGACAGTACTCCTGTAGATAAAATTGAGTTTGGAACGCCACTCGGACCAAATTCTTATGAAGCAATAAATTTGTTACGAACCGAAGTTATACCCTGGTTCAGTTAGTGGTTCAATATCAAGATATTTAGGAGTCTGATTCCGTAAACCAATCCCACATTCTAGAGGCCAATTCAACGCTGACTTCAACATCTCTGGAAAGTAGATATCTCGATTCAACCAATTCTTCAGCTGCCTCTTCAACTTGATTGAGGTAATCATCCTTACTTGAATAACGCTCTTCTATGGATGGCCTCGGGTCGCCGGCGCCTAGCCTTTGTGATTGGGTAGCATAAAAGGGAATCGTTCCTCCTGCAAATACCAGAAGCTGCTTATCTCCCCCTACATCTGGATGGCGTAAGGTCCATCCTGTATGAGCTGCTACAGGCACGGCAATCTCAGGAGCGATAATTCCACCTATCTCGTTTCCATCAGAATTTACAGCAGAAACTAATCCTCCAAACTCTTTCCCTATTTCTGGAGGCAAAATGTTCGGATGTTCATTACCATCACTCGGTGAAAATTCCCTTCTTCTGGGGGTTGCGTGCCTTTCCGGGTAATTTGACCCGGGTATCTTTGAAAAAATGGCTTGCAAAGATGAAGCATGCACCAAGGTTCCCTCTGAAATTCTTGGGTGTTCAGATGGCGGCGGCTCTTTGTCTTCAGTAACCCAAGCGTCCATATTTGCTAAACAGGCCCGCAACAACGGGGTGTAATCAATAATGCTCCTCATATTTTGAGAGCGCTCTGCACCCTCGACAATGAACCCGTTGTCAGTCGGAGGCCAAACACCAATTCCATGTTCCGTGCCTGCAAAATGATATACCCTGGTATTTGAGCCTTGATCAATATCTATCCTACCGTCAGGATCAGTGTGCAACAATGAAGCATCAATTCGATGATACTCAGCAGAAGTATTCGTATACATGATCTTCAAATTACTACCCCTACTATCGAGCTTCCCATGCAGTGAACCAGTGTCTTCGGTTTCAGGATCTGTTTGCTCGATTGAGGCAAAAGGGAACAGTTGATGCATCATGTTATTTCTATCTTTGGAATTCTGTCCAAAACGTTGATTAAATTCGCCTCGCATCCCTCCTGCAACATTGGCGATAAATCCATCCAAGGTTTCACGGCCTGATTCATCCAAATTAAAATCGTTATATGCGAATGTTCGAAGAAATCTGCCAGTTTGCGATCGCCCGTAGGCATACGCTGTATCCACCCCTTGTACTGGTGACTCCAAATCCTCGCTACCGTTCTTGATCCAAGAAACGCAATCCCTCAATGCAGCAAAGCTAAGCCCAATCACAGGAGCACCTATTGCCGTATAGACAGCCTGATACAGACGGCCTTTTTCGAATCCTTTTTCTGAGCACACATACCCTGGGTCGGGATGGTAATTTCCTTCTTCGTCTATCCTGCCAAATTTCCAGTCATCCCGTGCCATAATTTCTGATGGACCATCTGGCATGTCTCGAATTTCTATCAACGCCTCGGATTCATACATATCAGCCGCTTCATAGGCTTTGTGGCCTTTGTCAGAAAGAAGGAAATTGTGGGTATCTTCAGGAGACTGAAGCTGCATATATACCTTGCCCTTCATTCGACTCCCGTCGGGGTTCAGGGCCTCTGGTCCTCTCATCGTTATGAGAGCGTCAAAAGGAGGAGCATCAACCTGCCAACCGCAAGCTACCACTACATATCCTTGTTCCATCAAAAGTCCGTCTCCCAAGTCGACTTCAACATCTACCGGGGTGTTCTCATCTATTAGAGGTCGTGTTCCCCTATTAAAATTTGGTAAACCAACCCTATTGCCTCTATTTACTACATCAAGCAGAAGTTTGCCTGAAACTTTGGTCTTATCCACTGGAAGAATTAAGGAAACATCTGATTCAAATTCAACCAATCCATCTTGATTTTTCGGTGCTAGCATTACATCCGTTATTCCGGAATTAGCATCATTTTCAGGATCTATTTGGAACGAGAGGACTCCTCTAATTTCTTCGTATTGGCCTATATCCCCGAAATCCTTCCCATCAGCAAGAATTCTCCTAAAAGTAGTTTCGAACTTTGTAGCGGGCATAAGGGACTCCTATTTTTAATGGAAATGATTTCCCTGTTTTACAGCATTTGGAAAAAGTTAGCAAAATTATTCTTTTGCCTGAAGCAATTGAACAGTTTTCAATCTATATATCTACCGGATAAAATCCAAATATATTTTACGATTTCATGAACGAGGTACTAATGACACAAATACAAAAAACAGCCTTAGTGACTGGAGGCTCCAGAGGAATCGGTAAAGCTATAGCGGAGGATTTTTCCAAAAATGGGATCGATGTTGTAGTAACGGGTAGAGATAAAGAAAGGCTCCGTAAAACAGCAGAAGAACTTGAAACATACGGTGCCAGAGCTTTCTGGATAGACGCAGATCTAGGCACTGATTCAGGAATTGACAGAATATATAGTTTCTTAAAAGAAAAAAAACTTGAAGCCAACATATTGGTGAACAACGCAGCGATTATTCACTTATCTACCCATCTAATAGATTTCGACATGGAAAATTGGCAAAAGGTTATAAATGTCAATTTAATTGGTGCAGTAAAGATAACCAAGCTTCTTTTGCCAAGCATGGTTTCTCAAAATTACGGAAAAATTATCAACATTTCTTCAATAGGTGGGAGAAGAGGTGCCGCTGGAAGAAGCGCATATCGGGTAACCAAAGCCGGATTAATTAGTTTTACGGAATCGCTGGCCGCTGAAGTGAAGTCATCTGGAATAGATGTAAATTGCATATGTCCAGGTAGCGTCGTAACTGAAGGGTATGTCGAGGCATTCGGGCAAAATTCAATTGAAAATGATCACATGATGCAGCCTTCTGAAATTGCCACATTATGTACCTTTCTAGTAGGTGAAGACTCCTCGGCTGTGACCGGAGCAATCATAGATGCATACGGACCCTCCAACCCCCTGTTTAGATAACTTGTATAGATTTCTGATCATAGAACGTTCCTGTTAGTATGGCGAAAACATCCCATAAAAAAAGCCCAAAAAAGATCTTTAAATTATGAACAACTCAAAAAAAGGCCCACTTCACGGAATAAAAGTCCTAGATTGGACTATGTGGCAATTTGGACCCGTCTCAACAATGATGATGGCAGATTTAGGAGCCGAAGTAATAAAGATAGAATCTCTCGACGGTGACCACGGGAGACAGTTTGGTCAAGTAAGTGGGGTTGCAAGCAATGCATATGACGGAGTTAGTTCTCACTACTTTGAAGTCCTTAACAGACAGAAACTTGGTATAGCCATTAATCTAAAAGAGAAACGTGGCCAGGAAATCGTTCATTCCCTAATAAAACAATCCGATGTTTTTGTTCAAAATTTTAGACAAGGGGTTGCTGAAAGACTTGGGTTAGGTTGGGAAGATTTAAAGAAAATAAATCCTCAACTGATATATGGGTCGGCTACGGGATACGGACCTTTAGGAGATGATTCTAATAAACCTGCCTTCGCACTGACAGGGGAAGCCAGATCAGGCTCCTTGTGGTGGGGAGGTCCAGAAGATGACACACCTTACAACCTGCATGGAGTCGCAGATCAGATGGCGGGGATAATGCTTAGCTACGGCATATTATCTGGACTACTCTACAAAGAACGTCATGGGGTCGGCCAAAAAATAGAAACTTCTCATCTAGGAAGCATGATGTGGTTAGGAATGATGCGGGATGGAATAGGGATACTTGAAGGTCAAGAACTGAGTAGACAACATAGAAGTAATATGAATAACCCTTTGTGGAACACCTACAAAACGAAAGATCAAGTCTGGATTGCACTATCTATGAGCCAAGGTGTGCGGTATTGGCCTATTTTCTGTAAGACGGTCGATCGAGAAGAGCTAATTACAAAATCTGAATTCAGTTCCCCTAAATCCAGGGAGGAAAACAAGCATCAAGTAATCGGAGAATTGGATAAAATATTCGCATCAAAAACTTTTGCGGAATGGGAAACAATCCTTAAAAATTCTGATCTGATATGGGAGAAGGTTCAGTCGACTCTTGATTTACAAAATGACCCACAAGTGACATTAAATAATTATCTTGTCCCTTTTGATCATCCGATAATCGGGGACTCAATGTGGCATCAATTGCCCTTAGCATTTGACGAAACTCCAATATCCACCGAAAAAATGGCCCCTTCTCTGGGAGAAAACACGGAAACCATTCTTATAGAGCGACTTGGTTATTCCTGGGATGATATCTCGTTGCTGCAAGACGACGGAGTTATTCTATAAGTTTCTCAATTTGCGATTCTTCAATAGGAACATAGAAAAGATTCGTGAGTTCGGTACCAAGAGCAATATCTGACATTAACAGTAGTCCAAATATTATGCTGGCCGATCCTGCTATTCCATTAACTACATTTGTAATTCTACGATTGTTCGCTCCTATTACAAAAGGTATGCTCAGCAGAATAGTAATCAATGCCATGGAAATCACAGTCCCGACACCAAACAATATGAGATATAACAGTCCCCTCATAAAAGAGTCGATTGTGGGCAGTAAAAACAGCATCACCGCAGCACTACCTGCCAATCCATGGATGAATCCAATCACAAAGGATTTGGCCCTGAAGAAAGGCCTACCAGGACTTAATAGAGAATGCTCTTTTTCAATTGATGGATCCTCCTGAGAGGAGTGGGTTCCATGTATATGCATGTGGGCATCGCCGTCATGATCATGTTCATGGACATGTAGCTCTCGCCTCCTCAAGTTCCAATACACCTGTAATCCTAAAAACACCAACATAACCGCCACACCAAATTCAAAATAGTGTGCTACATCTTCATAAAAGTCCATTACGGCGGATTTGAGAAGTAAAATCACAATACCTAAAATAAGTAGGGGAGGGGTATGGCCTA
>RQOP01000071.1 GCA_008373095.1 SAR202 cluster bacterium
TATTCGGTCTTTTGGTACCCCTATGCTTTCCCATATTTCTTGAGCCTCATCGTCAGTGTGATGGATGGTAATGTAGAATCTTTCTTCAGGAAGATTTAATTTCACAGTGAGAAACTCTAAAGCATACTCGATTGCTTCATTCTTAAAGTAATCCCCAATACTGAAATTGCCAAGCATCTCAAACATAGTATTGTGGGTTGCATCACCAACGATATCTATATCTGGGGTTCTAAAGCATTTCTGTGCTGATGTAAGCCTTTTATGAGGAGGTATCTGCTGACCAGAGAAATATGGTTTGAACTGATTCATTCCAGCAATTGTCAGAAGGAGTGTAGGGTCGCCCACTGGTATTAAAGGGGAACTCTGTACCCTGAGATGATCTTTACTTTCAAAATATTCTAAAAAGGCTTCTCTTATTTCATCACTTGTCATTTTATTAGTCATATCTATAGTTATCCGTTTAATGTGAATGGTCTAGGGCAAAATATTTAACAGGTGACCCAGTCAGAGAAATTGTATCGTAAGGGTATTGAAGTATCTAATGACGAATATAAATTTAGATATCAGCCACGCATCTGAATCCCAAATTTCCAGTCGAACTGTCAGGGGTATTTGCACTTCTAGCCGCCACTCGATACCGATTACAATATGACTCGTGACAGAGGTAAGATCCTCCTTTTATAGTTTTAGATGTGCCTACCTGAGGGCCTTTCGGATTATGGCTACTGGCAATTTGATGGTAGGTTGGGCTAAACCAATCTTGTTGCCATTCCCAAACATTCCCTACCATGCTATACAATCCATAATTGTTTGGAGGGTAATTTTTTACAGGGGCCGTGCTAGAAAATCCATCTTCCTCTGAATTGTTGGTAGGGAATTCTCCTTGCCAAATATTGCACATATGCTGTCCGTCTGGATTTAAATCATCTCCCCAAGGATAAAGTTTTTGTTCTTGTCCTCCTCTGGCTGCATATTCCCACTCCGCCTCGGTAGGTAAACGTTTCCCGTTGTGAGTAGCGAATTCATATGCATCATTCCATGAAATATGGACCGCAGGGTGGTTCATTCTTGTTTTTATATTTGAACCGGGCCCTTCCGGATGTTTCCAAGAAGCTCCATCAACTCGTCTCCACCACGGAGTACCAGCAGGAGATTGATTTGCTGAATCTTGGTTTCTTGTGTGGATGAATTTATAGAATACAAACGACCAGCCAAACTTTTCTGCATCAGTTTTGTATTTTGTTTCTTTGACAAAATCGGCGAAATTTCTATTTGTGACGGTAGTACTGTCAATTAGAAAACGGTCCAGCTTTACTTGCTGTATGGGGCCTTCTCCATCTGCCGGGAAGCCAAATTCATAATCAGTCCCCATTAAATATGTACCACCTTCAATGGATACCATATTTTTTGTGATTGTTAATTTTTGTTGACTCTGTACAGATTTTGTTTTTGACGTTACAAGTAGAGGTAATTCTGATTCTCGGGAAGCTGTACAGCAAGGGTTCATTTCAGAGTGTTGATTTGTCATGAATATGTTTCTTAGCCACGTCCACAGATTTGTTGACACTATTTGTGAAAGAGTATACTATCCCGCGTGCTATGGAAAAGAAAACCTTAGAAAAAACACGACGCTTGTATTATTATTTTAGTAGCTTGAATCGGCTGCCGACCAAGGACTTGTGTAAATTCTAAGGAACTCTTAAAGCAAGACAGAAGCCCGCAATCGGTAGCGATTGGGGCTTTTTTTTTTGTTTTTACTAATAAATTGAAACAGCAAAATATAAATGGACCGACAAATATTACAACGTAGAGGTTAAGCAATGAGCAGTCAAAAAAGTCACGTTCAAGGGTTAGGGTTTTCTTCAAACCATCTTTTTAGCCCGTTGGAATTAGTAGATAGGTTACCAAGGTCGGATAAAGCGGCAGAAACGGTGAACAATGCAAGAGAAACGATAAAGAATATCCTCCATGGAGATGATGCTAGGTTGATGATAATAACGGGTCCTTGCTCCATCCATGACGAAGAAGCTGCCTTGGATTACGCCAGAAGATTGATTGAATTAAGAGATCGCCTTGGGGATAAATTATTTATTGTAATGAGGGTTTATTTTGAAAAGCCAAGGACTACAGTTGGGTGGAAAGGGCTTATTAATGATCCAGAACTCAATGAAACTTTTGATATCTCTCAAGGATTGCAACGTGCTAGAAGATTGTTGCAGGAAATTAATGATATGGGGATGCCAGCAGCCTGTGAATTTTTAGATCCAGTAGTCCCACATTATTTTGAAGATTTAGTATCGTGGGTAGCGATAGGCGCAAGGACAACTGAGAGTCAAACGCATAGGCAGATGGCCAGCGCAATTGGAATTCCGGTGGGATTTAAAAATGGTACTGATGGAAGTTTTGACACAGCGGCAGACGGTATTATGGCTGCGAGGAACCAGCATTCATATGTCGGGACTGGGCCTGACGGACATGTATGTGTACTCAGAACTGACGGCAACCCAGATGGCCATCTAGTGCTACGGGGTGGAAAATTAGGCCCAAATTATGACTCTGAGTCAATAGGTTCAGCCAGAGAGGTATTAGCAAAGGGTGACTTGGACCAACGCTTAGTGGTCGACTGTAGCCATGGGAATTCGAACAAAGATCATGAGAGGCAGCCTCTTGTGTTTGAAGATGTGGTTTCTCAACGAGCGAGGGGAGATGAAAGTATTGTAGGGGTTATGCTGGAGAGCAATATCAACCCAGGAAGTCAGAAGCTTGGAGGGGACCCAAGTACTTTGGAATATGGCGTTTCAATTACTGATGCCTGTGTTGGTTGGGACAAAACCGAAGAGATAATTCTGTGGGCGAATGATACTTTAGACTCTTAGGTTAAACTACGGGAAGATAGCGAATTGCTTCGTTCTTAAATTGAACTGTTTGTAGATATAATTCTTAAGGCGGCGGTTTTTTCAGTTTCCCCCATACGTACATACCTAGATTTTTACCTCCGACCAAGTGAAGATGAGCATGTTTTTGAGATTGCATCCCGTCTTCCCCGAAATTGGAAATGATTCTGTAACCAGATGGACATCTTTCCTGGCCTACTTGATTGGCAAGAAAACCCATATCGGCTAAGAGCGTTTTAGATGCCCATAAATCTGACTGCAGCATGTGTTCTTTCGGAACAAAAAGCAGCTGGGTCGGGAACCATTTTAGGTTATTTTCAAAAACCACAAAATCAGATTCTTTATAGTGAAAGGTCGCGGGTTCGGTTCCAGATATAATTTCGCAGAAGATACAATTGGTTTCAGAATGCATTTAGTATTTTTTACCTTATCGACCTCTCGTTCTGCCCATTCTATAATCCGGAGCCTTGACGTTTAAGATTTGGCCTATATTGGCATCTTGGATCCTAGAGGCCTGAGCACTTCGGTCAGCTATGCTGCTGAAATCCGTTCGGGTGGTTATCACTGTTGGGAGTCTATGGTTGTGTCTGTAAACTAGTAAGTGATATATAGTTTTCTGCGACCAATCCGTGTCTTGCTCATTACCCAAGTCATCTAGGATCAAAAGTTCAGATTCTTTGACTCTTTCAAACATTAGAGATGAATTAATTGTATTGTCTGGAGAGAACCCGGATCTAAGTTCATCCATTAGTTCAGGCACAAAGGCAAAGAATACGTCATCTCCTACCGACTTTCTGTAGTTAGCAATTGCAATTGCTAAATGTGTTTTTCCAACTCCGGAATTATCGCTATATAAAGTTAGCCATCCGTCCGGATCTTGACTGTATTTTTTCGCACTTTCCAAAATTGGCTCTAAATTTGAATTTCCTCTCCTGCCTTTTGGGTTATAGGTTTCAAAGTCCATTTTGGATAATTCTTTTGGAATAGCTCCAACGCCAGAGTTTTCTTCGTAAATGCTTGCTCTAGAATCTGTTGCCACGATGCTACATAAATTCGAGTCATTTATTCTGCTTTTAATAAATGGATCAAGCGCATTAATATCTTCAGATGTGGTTAAGACAGTGGGAAGACGCCCGTTGGACCTATGGTTAAGGATCTGATTTAGTTTCTCGCTGGCCCAACTAGTTATGCTACCGCCACTGATCCCGTCTAGTATCAAAATAGGGGCATTTTTAACCTGATCAAAAAGATCATCGTATTCGAAATCTAGATTATTCGTGTAACTGGCTCTGAGATGATCCATTAAGTCAGGTACATATATAAAAAATGCTGGTTTACCCGTTGAAATGCATCTATTAGCAATTGCAGCGGACAGATGTGTTTTACCCGAGCCGTGCGGACCGTTTATTAGCATCCAACCGCTTGGGCGTTCAGAATAATCTGAGCAATTTATGAAAGCATCTCGAAAAATATCTGGATTTGTGGACTTTTCTGCTACATCCAAAGTTTCAAAGGTGTACCGCGATAGAGACCCTAGGTTACTGTATGCCAGTAGCCTATTGGTCATTTCTTCTTGTTTTACATTTTGCCTGCATATGCAAGATTTGATAGTACCAAAATCTGGATGACCAGCCGGAAGCTTGGGCGCAAGCCAGCCTTTGTCGTTACAAACTTCACATATTACAGTTGAATCTACCTCCAAATCTTGAGGTAGATCTGAACCCCTGTTGGCTTTAAATGTATCTAGCTTTGCCAGTATGCTTCCTAGATTCTCCATCGGCTTTTCCTTCTATTTCCCATCTTTCTAGTATCCTCGAAATGTATCGCCAATTTCTTGAATTAAGAGAGACAGCTTCCGATATTGCCTCTTCTATCCATTCTAATGGGTATCTTTGTTCTGCTTCGCCAATCTTTTCAGCAACGATTGGAGTTAATATACCAATATTTTGTTCGTAGAGAGAATATATATTTGACCTCTCTCCCACCGGTTCCCAGGGTTCAAATTCTGATTGAGGTTCTGATATTGATACATTCCTGACAGTTTGTCTTTCAAACTCAGTATTCAAATAATATAGAGAGGGGGAAGTATTTTTCCCGTCAACCTTGATAAAGACATTTCGGTCCTGTGAAGTTTGTAAGGCCTGGAGTATTTGAGTTCTTCTCAAATCAGTATTGGAAGAATTTAGGCTGGTCGCCAAAACACGATCTGCCAGTAGTTCATCTAATGTTACGCATCTCTCTAGCCCTTTTTTATCATGGATAAGACGTATAACTCTTAGAACGATTTTCAGTTCGTTTATATCTTTAATTTCTTCTAATAATTCTCCAAATACAGGGGTCGGGACTGGTATATATCTGACTCCTTTTATGAAACCTTGGAATGCCATTATGCACTTACAGAGTCTTGTTGATAGATCTCGAGATTTTCAAATTTCACAAAGCGTTCTTGGAAGTAAAGTTTTATTCCTCCAGTCCTGCCATTTCTGTGTTTAGCAACAATGATGTCCGCTATATTGGCAGGATACTCTTCTGTGGGGTTTCGTTTTTCCCATGCCTCTGCATCCACATATCTGTCTTCTCTGTGGATGAATGCAACAACATCCGCATCTTGTTCTATGCTTCCGCTCTCTCTTAGGTCTGACAACATAGGTCTATGGTCTGGACGTTGTTCTATAGCTCTACTGAGCTGAGAACATGCAAGTACCGGAACATTGAGGTCCCTAGCCATTCCTTTTAATGACCTTGATATTTCGCCCATTTCTTGAACCCGGTTGCTATTTCTCCCACCGCTACCGTTTATCAACTGTAAGTAGTCAACTATTATCAAATCAAGCCCACGTTCAGCTTGCAGCCGTCTTGCTTTGCTACGCATTTCCACGATTGTCTGAAATGGAGTGTCGTCTATATACAGAGGTAGGTCAGAAAGCTTACCAATTGCATCGAAGAGCCTCTGCTCCTCCATTTCATTAATTAATTGTAGGCGCAACCTATGACTATCTACATGGGCCTCACTAGATAGAAGGCGAAGAGCTATTTGTTCTGCGCTCATTTCTAAACTAAAAATACCTACACTACTACCATTTGCTGCCGCCGCCGCTGCCATATTGAAAGCCAAAGTGCTTTTACCCAAACTTGGTCTTGCTGCAACAATTAATAGGTCTGAGCGTTGCATACCCCCGCCTAAAAGTTGGTCAAATTGGTTGTAACCACTTTGAACTGGAGCCAATGTGTTTATGTCGGGTTGCAGGCTTTCAGCCATATAGTTATCCAAAACGTCACGTAGAGCAGCAAAGTCTCTTGTTCCACGTTCGGAACGTATACCAAATAAGAGTTCCTCCGCCCTATTTAAGGACTCGTCGGTATCTGGAGCACTTTCATACCCAATGTCAGCGATTGAACCTGCAGCTTGGACCAATTGCCGCATTATGGAGGTCCTATGAACTATTTGGGCAAAATGCAGTATGTGAGCTGGACTTGGGACTCCATTGACCATATCTGAGAGGTGTATCGACCCGCCAACAGAATCCAATTTTTCCTGGATGGATAATTCGTGAGCGACAGTTACCTGATTTATCACTTCATTTCTTCCAGCCAAATTTAAGCAAGCTTCGAAACAATAGCGGTTTTTCTCTAGATAAAAGTCGTTTGGTTTGAGTAAAGAGGAGACTTTAGAAAGTGAATCTCCATCTAACAGCAGTGAGCCAATGACTGAATGTTCGGCTTCAATATCATGTGGCAAAATTCTATCGGTGTACAACCCAATCTCCCGTGGTCCAATTTGGCGTGTGGGTCGTCGATTATCACATGATCTATTCGGACCTAGCAAGTCAACAGACTATGTAAAAAGAAGATCAAATTATTCTTGAGGTGGTTCCTCGGAATCTTCTTCTATATGTTCCTCTTCGGCTGATCCTTGATCTGGATTGTCTTCAGATGAATCCTCTTCCTCAGCAACCATTTCAAATGGATCGGTTCCAGTTGCATATACTATTACTGTTATTGATGCATTTATCTCTGCATATAAGCGTAGGGGAACCTCATATGTTCCAACTTCTCTAATAGGATCGTCTAGCTGCACTAGTCTTCTTTCTATCGGTATTCCAGTCTTTTCGGCTAATGCGTCTGCTACCATGGTTCCAGTGACAGAACCATATAAACGGTTATTAGCACCTGCTCTCATTTCAATAGTTATTTCACTTCCATCGAGAGTGCCGGCCAAGTTTTTCATTTCATCGAGCCTGTGTGCTCTTGTGACGGCGGCGTTTTTTGTTAGTTTATGGATCCTCTGCAGGTTGTTATGAGTGGCTGGAGCGGCAAGATTTTTAGGAATGAGGTAATTTCGTGCAAAACCATTTTTGACTTCTTTGACCTCTCCGCCGAAGGCAACCCCTTCGACATCCTCTATAAAAACAACTCTCATCGTTAATTCCTGTAATCTCGAAATTTTAACCTATATTTAACAGGTTTTATTGAATTTTCATGAAGAAGAATTATAGCATAAGAAGGCGATTATGCCTTATAGCAAATCAGTCAGTATCCTTATTTTCTTTAATTATTCGGTATTCACCCTCGACTACGTTTTTCTTGCTATTCGGCTCTTTTTGAGGATTTTCATTTTTCAAGGAATCAGAAAATTTTTGAATTGGCCCAAATACCATGAAGAGAATTACCGAGGCAACTAAAATCAAAATGTCGTCGATAACACCGAAAATAGGGAACATATCCGGAATTATGTCGAATGGTAAGATAGCGTAGGCTATGCCTAAGGCCGGTAAGAGTTTGTATTTGAAAGGGATTCTTCGGTCTAGTAACAGCTTAAAAAAAAGTATTGGTAGTTTGCCCATTTTTGTTTTACTTTTGCCTAATGATTATCTGGCAGGTTCCTCAAACTTTATGATATTTGGGTATACGATTCTCGTCAAAGTTACTCAGGTGATGAAAAATTGATTGTTGTTCTAGAAGGTCAAGATGAATTCCGAATTTCTGAACGGATATCTGAATTTAAGCTGACTGTCACCCCGCCTGAAATGAGGGAGATTAACACTGCGGTAATAGACGGTAATTTATTGACTATTGGAGAATTATTTGCCGCCGTTTCAACAGTGCCTTTTATGGCAGATAAAAGATTGGTTATTGTAGAGGGACTACTAAATAAATTGGGGAGTCCGGGAAAAAAAGGATCATCTGAAAATAGTTCAACCGAATGGACTGATTTCCCACAGTTATTTGCAGGAATGCCTGAGACTGCTACTTTGCTGTTTGTTGAAAAAACAACTTTGCCAACTCGCAAGGTGGTTTCTGAAATATTGAAGCAATCAAAAGTCGAAAAATTTCCTTCCCTTCGCTATCGAGAATTAATAAGTTGGATAGAAGCACGCTGTTCCTTATTGGGTGTTGAAATAGAATCCCAAGCTATAGCTCTTCTGGCTGATTCTGTGGGAAACGAGCTTAGACTAATTGATTCTGAGCTCAACAAAATGAAAACCTACTCAAGCGGAAACTTGATAACCACTTCAGATGTTAGGCTTATGGTCCCCTATGTACGGCAACAGAATGTTTTTAGGGTGGTCGACGCTGTCATAGAAGGAAGAACTAGGGATGCACTAAGCGCATCTGCGAGCCTCATAAGTCTGGGAGAGTCTCCTTCTGCAATTTTGAGAATGGTAGAAAGGCAAATTCGGTTTTTATTTAGCACGAAATATTTGATTAGCCAAAAGGTTTCTGCCTCGGATATCGGAAGGCAAATAAATTTATCAGGGTATCCACTGAGGAAGACTTTAGAAATGGAGAAAAAAATCTCCCAAACTAGGATCTTGAATATGCATAATAAACTTTTGGAATCCAATATCAGAGTGAGAGACGGCAGGTTGACTGAACAGGAATCATTTGATTTGCTGATAGCTGAACTCAGGTAGTCATTTTTCCGGTGGACGATATTCAAGTTCCTTAGCGTCGTACCTTCCTGATTTTATAGATTTAATTAGGTCGCCTAAACCGGTGATTTTGTCATAAAATTCTGTAGCATAGGTTCCAATATCAGCTAATTTGTGAGCATCACTAGCACCTGTTTTAGGCATGTTAAGTTTCTTGGCCAAGTTCTCCGCAAATTCATTTTCTTTGACGGTGCCTCTGCCATTCCTTATTTCGATAGCATCAACAATGTCGAACACCTCGTTCCGTAAACCTCTTTCTAGCATTTCGGCATAAGATGTTTCGTCTTGAGGGGCTGTTTCACGATAGACTCTTCGGTAAGGATGAGCCACCACTATTGCCCCTCCTGCTTCCTCTACCAGGTCTTTGACGAATGCTGATTTGTGCATCCCGAATATGTATTCAGTCAGTCCATAGACTAATAAATGTCCTTCTTCAGTAGTTACTTCGCAGCCAGGTATTACTAGGAAGTCGTTGTCTTTACCCAGTTTTTCAACATCGGCTGGATTCCAAAAGCCATCGTGATCAGTCAGGCAAACTCCATCCAATCCAATCAGTTTAGCTCGAAGGATTAGTTCTTCTGGGGTTAGAGTGCTGTCGTCGGATGTTGGATAAGTATGTGTATGAATATCTATTAGCATAGCTTTTGATTGTATTACATGTTGCTCTGGGGTATCAGGTATTTTCACGGTTTTCCTTTAGAATTAACTGATTAGCTTAAAAATATTTGAATTAAAGTTAAACTTGAGTTGAACCGTATCAACCTTATTGATATTATATAAATGTCCCGATTAATAATTATCAATCTAGAGGATACCGATATGGTTTTAAGCCCAGATAGGTTCACCGAACAGGCTCAAGAGGTAATAGCAGCTTCTCAGGAAATATTGAATAGATACCGGCACAATCAGTGGGACTGTGAACATCTTTTTTTAGCGCTGATAGAGCAAGAGAAAGGGGTACCCTCCGAAATTTTTAGTACCTTGGGGGTGAACTTGCAGGTCTTGCACGCCAATCTACATTCTTACCTAGAGCAAGATGACAAAGTCGCAGGTCAAGCAAACCAAATATTCATTACTCCTAGATTGTCCGAGTTGTTTGGGCGAGCAGATGATGAAGCTAAAAGATTAAATGATGAATTTATCGGCACAGAACATATACTCATTGCTTTAACCGAAGAGGATACTGGGGTTTCGGCGGATTTACTCAGTAGTTTTAACGTGACGACCGAGGAGGTTTATAGGGCTCTTCAAAGTATTCGTGGCTCTCATAGAATCACTGACCAGCGGGCAGAAAGTCGATATAAGTCTTTGGAAAAATTTGCTACTGATTTAACTTTGCTCGCAGAACAAGGCAGGTTGGATCCCATTGTAGGGCGAGACATGGAAATATCCAGAGTCATGCAAACGTTAATAAGGAGAACCAAGAATAACCCTGTGATGATTGGAGGAGCCGGAGTGGGGAAAACTGCCTTAGCTGAAGGACTTGCTCAAAGGATAGTAGAGGGAGATGTTCCTTTTGAATTGCGTTCTAAAAAAATCCTGGCCTTAGATATGGGGTCCCTCCTAGCTGGATCCAAATTTCGAGGTGAATTTGAGGAAAGACTTAAGGCAGTTATGGATGAGGTGAGACAATCTAATGGCCAAATAATGCTTTTTATCGATGAGATTCACACGGTTGTAGGAGCTGGGGCAACCGATGGGAGTCTTGATGCCAGTAACATGATGAAACCCGCACTCGCAAGAGGTGAGTTGCAATGTTTGGGAGCGACCACTGAAGAAGAATATACCCGGTATATTGAATCTGACGCTGCCCTTGAAAGAAGGTTTCAACCAATTCTTGTGGAGGAACCTGATATAGAAACCAGCATTGAGATGCTAAAGGCTCTAAGACCCAAATATGAAGCTCACCACAAGTTAAAAGTGCAAGACGCTGCTCTTAAGTCTTCAGCTGTTTTAAGTCAACGTTACATTTCTGGCAGATTGCTTCCTGATAAAGCAGTTGATCTGATAGATGAGGCTGCTAGCAAAATTAGAATTGAGCTGCAAGAGCACCCCATGTCTTTGAAAGAAAAAGAGGTACAACTACGACAGCTAAAAATTGAAGAAGTAGCCGCCTCTGAGATGAATGATTTTGAGAAAGCAGCCGATTTAAAAGCGAAAATAGCCAGAATAGAAACAAATTATGTAGATGAAAAAAACAATGTTGATAAAAAATCCGTGACTGATCGGGAGGTAACACCAGAGGATATAGCCTCCCTTATTGCCACATGGACTGGCATTCCTGTAGAGAGACTTTTAGAAAGCGAAGCTGAAAAATTATTAAATATGGAATCTAGGATCCAGACTCGTCTTGTTGGTCAAGAGGAAGCGGTTATTTCAGTTTGCGAGGCTGTGAGACGAGGGCGAGCAGGTATTAAAGATGAAAATAGACCAATAGGAAGCTTTATATTTCTCGGACCTACTGGTGTGGGGAAAACAGAATTAGCAAGATCGCTGGCGTGGTATTTATTTGATGACGAGGAGGATATGGTGAGGGTAGACATGAGCGAGTACATGGAATCTCATTCCGTATCTAGAATGATTGGTTCCCCACCAGGATATGTAGGTTATTCCGATGGTGGTCAATTAACTGAAGCCGTAAGGAAAAGGCCATTCAAGGTCATTTTGTTTGATGAAATTGAGAAGGCTCATCCAGATGTATTCAATATTCTTTTGCAGATATTAGAAGATGGGAGACTTACGGATGGACAAGGAAGAGTGGTCGACTTTAAAAACACGATAATAATCATGACGAGCAACCTGGGATCTTCCATCGGATCCTCAGATTCTTTGGGGTTTTTGAGAAATGTGGAAACTTCGAGGGATAGCGAAAAATTGCGAATTTCTATAGAAGATGCTTTAAAAAAATCTTTTAGACCAGAGTTTTTGAACAGGATTGATGACATTCTTATATTTCAACCCATATCAGAACAAGATCAAAGAGAAATTGTTGAAATTATGTTAAATGGTCTTTTAAGTAAACTTTCTGAACATAACATCGTCCTTGAGCTTTCAGATGGAGCCAAATCTTGGATAGCAAAGGATGGCTTTGATCCCGAATATGGTGCTAGACCTTTAAGGCGAAGTATTAGAAAAAACATCGAGAATCCTTTGTCATCTGGGATGATAAAGGGTGACTTTTTTGATGGTTCTCATGTTTATGTTGATCTAATTGACGACAAAATTGTATTAGAAAATAGAAGTAGGGAGCATTCCACTAGAGATCAAGACTAGCATTTTAATGTTGATCCGCTGTAGTTATCGTTTTATAATTGGGCCATCAATTAAATAAAGTAACTCAAGGTGTCTATATGGATCAGGAAGCCCCAAAGAAGAAGGGATTCTCTCGGAGAACTTTTTTGAAAGGAATACCGATAGGAATTTTAGGTGCTGCGGCCATGAGCATTGTTGGATCAAAAATGATATCTTCGGCTTCAAAGAGACGGTTGCCTGCTTCGAAAAAAGGTTCCATGTTTTCTCCCAGAGACGCCTAAATTTTTTTATAGGTTGGTTTCTATAACTAGTAGATTTAATCTGGATTATGTGAGTAGGAATCTGTGTTTTTAAGGTACAGCTAGGCACAGATCGTTTTAGTAAATGCCATTAGTTTTCCTTTCTATCAATCCCTTCTGTTGTATTTCAATTGGCGGTAGACCACTGGTATACTCGTTGGTCAGGACTGGGAGAGATGGCCGAGCGGACTAAGGCGCTGGTCTCGAAAACCAGTATGGGAGTAATCTCATCGTGGGTTCGAATC
>RQOP01000072.1 GCA_008373095.1 SAR202 cluster bacterium
TATCGACGAAGGGCCGTTAATTTTTTATGTGTATGCTGTTAGTTTAGGCTGTGCTTATTTCCAACCAATATCACCCTTTCCATTCGGGCATAAAGAAACTCTGTGACCAGAATTGCATTTATATCTCTCTTCTCTAACCTCTCTACGTTTTCCTGAAAGAGATGATTGCGCCATTCCAGATCCGCAGAAGGGACAACTAACGCCGTACATCACTCGGTTCCTAACTCTGTAGACCTTAACATGGGTAACTACATCAGTAAGAGCGTCAAACTCTCCCATATAGCGAATAACATATCGAGTGCCAGTGCCAATGAGTGTATTACCTTTCTTTTCTTGGGTTGGAGCTACATATTCATAGTCTACAAACCCGCAATTCAAACATTCAGCATCTTCGTAGTTAACTCGCAAGATAGACGAGCACTTTGGACAATGAGTCTTGTTCTGTTTCGCGATCTCAACCGGATCAGGTACAGGCTGAAGCCTTCGGGGTATGAGTGGAACTCTGGGTTTTGCGGGAGCAAAGGGGTTAGTTGTTTGTATAACCATCGTTTAATACCTCTCCTCACTTAGCATTAAGAAGCCAAGTGAATTCTGATGTTTATTTCAGTCTCCAGATTATTTATTGAAACAGGCAGAGGGTACTACCATTTCATTATTTTCTTAAATTAGTATTGGCATTTTCTTATACTTGTCAAAAAAAAGTCAAGTGTTTGTAGCTAAGTTTTTGTTTAATTTTGAATTAATTCCTAACTTTTCCATAAAAAACTGGAAATGTTGGCCTTTAAAAAGGTGCTTAATGACACTTTTTTCGAAAAGTGATTCAGATAAACGATGAAATATATTTCAGGCCCTATAAATTGAGTTATCAACTAGGTTTGACACCTGTTCCTCCCCATTGCTATATTGACCTAGTTTGGCTCTTTTGAAGAGGGCTAAGTATAATTACGGAAGGTACATAAAAATATCCTATGAGGAGTGCACTATGTCTTTAAACATCATTGTCTGTGCCAAACAGGTGATGGACCCAGAAACTCCAATGTCGGCTTTCAATGTCGACGAAGCAGCAAAGAGAGTGGTTCCAGCTCAAGGCATACCACCCGTTGTAAATGGATTTTGTGAAAATGCTGTTGAAGCAGCTTTAAAAGTAAAAGAGGGGGTAGGAGAGGCTACCATCACAGTAATCTCAGTAGGCAACGATTTTGTAATGGATGTAATGAAGAAACCTCTTTCCATGGGGGCTGACCAGATGATACTGGTTCAAGATCCTGCAACAGAAAATCTTGATGCCCTAGGAACAGCAACGGTTCTTTCCAAGGCGATAGAAAAAATCGGGCAAGCTGATATTGTAATTTGTGGACAACAGGCCTCAGATTGGGACAACGCCCATGTCCCAATGGGCATTTCAGAAATGCTAGGGATGGCTTGTCTTTCGGAGGCTCGGAGTATTGACATAGGTGAAGGAACTGTCACTGTAGCAAGTTCTAGATCCGACGGATATGAGGTTTTCGAAGCAGCTACCCCATGCCTTATCACTGTTAATAATGAAATTGGTGAGCCAAGATACCCAACCCTAAGAGGGATTATGCAAGCTAGTAGAAAAACTCCTGAAACGTGGACTTTAGCAGACTTAGGCCTTTCCGATTCAGATGTAGCTCCAGCGTTGACCTTAACCGAGCTTTTCGTCCCTGTAAATGACAGACAGTGTGAGATTATTGAAGGGGAAGATGAAGCTGATTCAGGAAGATTGCTTGCACTTAAACTACGTGAAGAAAAGATCATTTAGTAACCAAGACTTAAAAACATTACGGAGTTCCTAAAATGTCCGAAATACTTATATTTGCAGAAATCGAAGAGGGTGACCTTCACTCAACTGCAGGTGAACTAATAGCAGCAGGCAGAAAAATATCCGATGACACCGGAGACAGTGTATCCGTAGCCATCATTGGAGGAAACCAAGATCTAGGGTCTAAAGCGATTGCTTTGGGAGCCGATAAGGCTTACATAGCTAATGACAACGCAATCTCAGAAGGAGTAGCGGATTCGTATTTGGCTGCTCTTCACAAAATTTGTTTAGAAGTTGAACCCAATGTGGTTCTTAGTTCTAAAACTCCCATTGGCAGAGCCGTTGGCCCTAGACTAGCCTACAGACTAGGTACAGGAATTGCCCAAGATTGTATGGACGTGTCTGCAGACAGTGGCTCAGGAAGAGTTACAGCAACCAGGCCAGTTTATGGTGGAAATGCAATGGCAAAATTTACATTTGCTGAAAAAAATCCCCAAGTCATTATCATGAGACTTAAAGCCTTCGAATCTGCGGAGCCCGACTCTGGGCGTAGTGGAGATGTAGTTGAGCTGAATATATCGCTTGATGAGTCTGACATTAAGACAAAACTGGTTGAAACAGTTAAGCAAGAATCTGAAGGGGTCCGTCTGGAAGATGCATCAGTAATAATCGGAATGGGCCGTGGACTTGGTGGCCCCGAACCTTTTTCTCAGTTGGAAGACCTCGCTAAGGTATTTAATGGGGCTGTCGGAGCGTCCAGAGCTGTATGTGATGCTGGGTGGCTAGATCATTCCTACCAAATCGGCTTGACGGGAAAGACCGTCACCCCGGATGTTTATATAACCGTCGGAATATCTGGTGCTAGCCAGCATATGGCTGGCTGCTCGTCATCAAAAAATATCGTTGCCATCAACAAGGACGGCGATGCTAACATATTCAAAGAGGCAAGCTTCGGAGTTGTTGGGGATTGGGAAAAAGTATTACCGGCCTTTACAGAGACAGCTAGAGAACTTCTAGACTCATAAACATGATTTACACACCGTTTTATTTTATTGTCAAAAATTAAACTTGGTAATGAGCTGTGAACGGAAATAATTTTCAAGACGATATGGATGAGATTAAAAAGACTCTAGGAGAGGCTGATGTAGTGTCTTTGTTTTTTCCGTATTTTGGTAAAACGGTGTTAATCGATGTGAGATCCAATGAGACTGATGGTCCCGCCTTGATACTAACCGACATGGTTAGAAGTCCCAGAGAACGAATCCGCAGTATGGATAAGCTACGACCCGGGTTTGGAGACCCTGAAAAAATGGTACTAATACCTTGGGTAAGATATCTAGAAACTTTGGTTGAAAGCGGCATATGGGATTTAGTTGTTAGAAAATTGGAAGAGTCTAGTTTTGTAGACCCCAAAATTTCTAGTGATGAGATACTAAACAAACTAAGAAATTTCGAACATACAGAACTCGCCGACGTTATCAATGGACCATCTTACAAAACAGTCTGGTCGAGACATTAATACTAAAAATATCATATAGATATCGGAACATATCAGAAGGACTGATAAACAAATGCTAGGATTCATAGGGGGCACAGGTCCAGAAGGCAAAGGGCTAGCACTGCGATTTGCCATAAGTGGTATAAATGTTTTTATTGGGTCACGACAAGAACAGAGAGGCATCGAGGCGGCTGAAGATCTGATCTCAAAGTTCGACGAAATTGACGGCAGCCTTGTCAAAGGTGGAACAAATGTAAGCGCAGCTTCCGATTGCGAAATAGCAGTAATATGTACCCCATATGCGGGACATAGAGAAACTCTAGAG
>RQOP01000073.1 GCA_008373095.1 SAR202 cluster bacterium
TTTTTAACTCTGGGTCCAGATGTTCGGGGAGTATTTCTAGCTCTCTAAACTTGTCATAAAGTTCCCGATACGATTTTTCGCCAAAATTTCTTATTTCTAAGAGATCGCTCTTGGACTTTTCCATTACTTCGCCAACCTTGTTGAGCGCAGCACGTTTAAGGCAGTTCAATGTTCGTGAAGACAGCTCAAGCTCTTCAACGGTCATGTTGTAGTGCTCAGCGGGAATATCCATAGACACCCCATCAGAACCTTCCTGTGCATCTTCAGCTTTAGTAAAAAGGAAAAATTGATTAACCAATATGTTTGCTGCTTCTATAACAGCCTCTACTGGGTATTTTGACCCGTCGGTCCACACTTCAAAATGCAGTTCTTCAAAGTCTGTTCGCTGACCCACCCGAGTTTGGTTTATCGTATAGTTAACCTTTCGGACCGGAGTAAATACAGCGTCTATTGGAATCACTCCTATCGCATGTCCCTCACTGCTTTCTGCCACCTTGTATCCCTTTCCGTGATCAACGTTCAGAACCATATTTATTTCAGCATCCGCTGAGTCCAAAGTTGCAATATGTTGATCAGTATTGACAACAGTTACTTCCGATGATGGAGAAATATCACTGGCAGTGATTTTTCCTTCACCACCCGCGACCAGCCTGAGCTGTCCCGAGAAATCTCCTTCAGTTCTAATCCTCAAATTCTTTACATTCAGTAGAATTTCTGAAACTTCTTCCTTTACATTCTCAATGTTGGAATATTCATGAAGAATACCTTCTATTTGCACCCAAGTAATAGCAGAACCCGAAAGAGAATTGTATAAAACCCTTCTAAGAGGGTTACCCAATGTAACTCCATAGCCTGGATCTAGTGGGCCAATCACAAATTTTCCATAAGTTTCTGAGGCCTCTGCGACAGAAATTCGTGGATTGGCAACAATCTCCTCTTCTTCTATCTCAGGAGTGTCCAAAATGGACATAGCATTGTAATCCGTCACCATATAATAATTGCCTCCCTAACTTACTTACTTAGAATAATATTCCACAATCTGGACCGTATCGATCACAATCTCACCATCCTCAGCGCCCGGTTCAGTAACAATTGAAGCGGTCATTTTGTCTTGATCCAAACTAATCCAATGAGGGCTCTGAATAGATTTACAATTACTTTTCGCTATTTCATAAAGAGCGGTTTTCTGCCCTTTAGACCCCCAAGTAATTTCATCGCCCTGTTGTACTTGGTACGAAGGAATGTCTACCTTGGCTTCATTTACAAGAAAATGTCCGTGATTCACTGCCTGCCTAGACTGTTTCCTGGATAAAAACATTCCTGTTCTATAAAGAACATTATCTAGGCGTTTCTCAAGCAAAACCATGAGGTTATCCCCGGTTACACCTTCCATGTCTAGAGCTTTTACATAATAATTCCGAAATTGCTTCTCCATGATTCCATAGAGAAATCTAGCCTTTTGTTTTTCTTTTAGCTGCAACCCATATGCAGAGACCCGCCTCCGTCGTGTGAATCCCTGGTTAGATTTATTTTCTTTTCTAACCTTGTAAGCCCCATAATTATCAAGGCCTAGTGACCTGAGTTTTTTCTGAATTGGTCCAGTGTATCTCGCCATTTGTTTACGCTCTATTCATCATTACTTATTTCAAAATCACAGTTATAAAAATCAAACTCTTCTTCTTTTGGGAGGTCTGCATCCATTATGAGGAATAGGAGTGACATCCTTTATGCTACTGACAGAGATACCGGCACTCTGTATTGCCCTAATAGCAGCTTCCCTGCCTGCTCCTGGGCCTCTCACAAAAACGTCTACTTGCCTAACCCCTTCATCCATCGCCTTTTTCGCTGCATCTTCACCCGCTCGCTGAGCGGCAAATGCCGTAGATTTTCGAGAACCTCGAAATCCAGCTGTACCTGCACTACCCCAAGCCACAGTATTACCAGTGGGGTCTGTCAGTGTCACAATCGTATTGTTAAAGGTAGACTGAATATACGCCCTACCCAACGGTACTGGCCCTCTATCCCTTCTTCTTGTTCTTGGCCGTCTAGCCATTATTCAACTCCTTAGATTACCTGGTAGTGCTGTGCTTTCTAGAGACTGCCATTTTGCGACCTCTTTTTGCTCTAGCATTCGTCTTAGTTCTTTGTCCTCTAGCAGGTAATCCGCGTCTATGCCGAGTACCTCGATAACAGCCTATATCAATTAGCCTACGGATGTTTTGATTGACATCCCGTCTTAAATCCCCTTCGACCAACCTCTCTTTATCTATGATTTCTCTAACCCTATTCAGATCTTCATCTGTAAGGTCCTTGACCCGTGGGTTATCGATAATGCCAGCTTTGTTCACTACATCCAATGCGACTGACGGTCCAATCCCATAGATACTGGTCAGAGCTGTCTCAACTCTCTTGGCATCTGGAATATTTACACCTGCAACTATAGCCATGTATTACCCCTTATCCTTGTCTTTGCTTGTGTTTCGGATTCTCGCAAATAATCATCACTCTACCCTTCCGGCGAATAACCCGACACTTAGCGCACCTAACTTTTACAGAAGCGCTAACTTTCATAACTTACTCCAACTTTAATAACTAAACATTTTCTCAAATTCATTACTAATTCATCTGAATCTATATGTGATTCTGCCTCTTGTTAAATCATAAGGAGATAAATCCACAAGTACTCTGTCCCCAGGCAATACTCGGATATAATTGACTCTTAATTTTCCCGATATATAAGCCAATACTTCATGCCCGTTGGCAAGCTCAACTTTAAAAGAAGCATTAGGCAAAGCCTCAAGGACGGTGCCTTCGACTTCTATCGATTCCTTCTCCTTTTTTGTCATAAAACTCCTGTCACTAATTCGTTTCCCAATTTACGTTAGAACCTCAGGTCCTTTAGACGTTATCGCGACTGTGTGTTCTGAATGGGCGGATAATTCCCCATCCTCTGTCACGATTGTCCAACCGTCAGCCATAACCTTAGTTTTCCAAGTCCCTACATTCAACATAGGTTCTATCGCAAAAACCATCCCTTCCCTCAAAATCGGACCCCTACCCGGGGTGCCATAGTTGGGTATTTGAGGCTCTTCATGAAGAGCTCTGCCAATACCATGCCCAACGTACTCCCTTACTACGGCAAACCCTCCAGACTCAGCATGGATCTGTATGGCGTTAGAAATATCGGTGAGCCTATTCCCAATCTCAGCCTTTTTGATTCCCTCAGCTAATGATTCAGCGGTCACATCGATTAGTTTTTGAGCACTGGCTGATATAGTTCCTACACCAGCCGTGAAAGCACTATCGCCATGGTAACCTTCGACAATAGCTCCAAAATCTATACTAACTATATCTCCCATTTGCATCTTCCTATCATTCGGAATGCCATGCACAATTTCTTCATTAAACGAGAAACAGATCGTAGCTGGAAATGGTGGCATATGAGGGGCTGGTTGATATCCCTTAAATGAAGGAATAGCGCCCCTTTTTTTTATTATCTCCTCCGCTAAAGCGTCCATTTCTAAACTGGTCACACCCGGGGCCAAAGCGTCTTTCACCGCCGCTTTAGCCTCAGCTATAATGCTGCCGGCCTCTCTCATCAGATCGAGTTCCCGTTCTGACTTAACAGTAATTCCTTTCGCGTCCTCGTTTCCTGCTGCCATAATTTAACTAACTCGAGCCTTCGGCAAAAAAGCTGAACCATAATTATACAACGAACAAATAGGAGTAATCATCTCAAGGCCTCATTAAGGGAGGCTTCAACATCTCTTATTTCCTGTGAACCATCTATTTCCACTATGTTGGTAGTTTTCCTATACCAGTCAACCACGGGGTCTGTTTCTTCCGTATACACTTTTAATCTTTTTCTTACGACTACTTCTGTGTCATCATCCCTTTGGAACAATTCACCACCACATTTATCACATTCTCCGTCATTTTTTGGAGGAGAAAATTCTTTGTGAAATGGCATCTGGCATTTTCTACATAGAATCCTCCCAGATAGTCTTTTCACCAGCTCTACCTCAGGCACATTAAATAAAATAACCTTGTCGACGCCGCCTAACTCACTAAGGCGATCGTCTAATGCTTCCGCCTGCATCAAAGTCCGAGGGAAGCCATCTAGTACAAATCCTTCTTTGTTTGCAGGGGCCTCAATCCATGACATCACCATATCGATAGTCACATTGTCTGGCACATATTTGCCTTGGTCCATGTAGGTTTTAGCTAATCTTCCCAATTCAGTGTCACGAGCCAAATTATCTCTGAATAAATCTCCAGAGGAGACACTGTTTACTCCCGCAAATGAAGCTATATATGATGCTTGGGTACCTTTGCCTGAACCTGGTGGACCCATGAGAATTATTTTCATGTCTAATTACCTTTCAAGTAACCCATATTGGTCCTATAGGAAACCCTCATAGTTTCTCATTAACAACTGGGATTCCAGTTGTCTCATAGTATCAAGAGCTACTCCCACCATTATGAGTAAACTGGTACTACTCAATGTCAACGCCTGAATTCCCGTGAGTTCGGAAACAAAATACGGGACTATCGCAATACCACCTAGGAATAGGGCCCCTCCCCAAGTAATTCTTATGATTACTCTGTTCAAGTATTCCTGAGTAGGCAAACCTGGCCTTATACCCGGTATGAATCCGCCATTTCTCTGCAAGGTATCAGCCAGATTTTGCTGTTGGAATATAACCAGGGTATAAAAGAAGGTGAACATTACCACCAGAACAAAAACAGCTATCCAGTAAGGAAGATTTGAAGGGTCTAAGGTACTTGCGAAAAAAGAGGCGATTGAATTTAAAAATCCATCACTTAACGGATCGTTGAAATAGCTCGCTATAGTCCCTGGTAAAATTATTATTGAAAAGGCAAATATTAAAGGGATCATTCCAGCTGTATTAACCCTTATTGGCAGAAAGGAAGATCCACTTTGCCGCTGCATCCTACCGCCCCTAAACACACTCCTACCATATTGTACCGGCACTCTTCGTTGAGCCTCATTAAAAAATACAATTATGTATATTAATGCGAACCCAATAACTCCAAGCATTATTAACGTCGAAACATAGTCATTTTCAAGAAATCCCCTTCCCAACATTTGCGGGAGTCCAGCAACGATACCTCCAAAAATAATCAATGAAACTCCGTTCCCCAAACCCCTTTCAGTAATTAATTCCCCTAACCAGACCAAAAACATAGTACCTGCCACAAGGGATAACATCATCGCGAAAGTGTGCAGATTGAGTCCAAAATCAACTCCTGGAAGTACTCCAGAGGACCTGAGGAGCGTCAATTGTCCCCAACCTTGCATAAACGCAATAGGTACCGTCAGGTAATGTGTGTATTGATTAATCTTTTGTCGACCAAACTCCCCTTCTTGGGATAGTTCTTTCAGGCCCGGCATTACCGGCGTGAGTATCTGCATAACGATGGAGGCAGTAATATACGGATACACGCCCAATGCAGCTACACTTAAATTAGCTAAGGCTCCTCCACTAAATAAATCCAAAAATCCCAACAGTGCTTGGTCCCGAAATGCCTGAGATAAGGCTTGAGTATCCACCCCTGGTACCGGAACATGGGCGACAAATCGAAAAATCAAAAGCATAGCGAAAGTAAACAGTATCTTGTCTCGTAGATCTGGTACCTTCATTGCATCCAGCATTGACTGGATTAATTGCGGACGGGATAACTGATCCGACCGAGAGGATTGAGATTGACGAACCATCTATTCGATTACCTGTATTGTCCCGCCTGCAGTCTCGATTTTTTGCTTGGCAGATTTGGTAAATTTGTGGGCAGACACCTTCAAATTTACGTTTATTTCGCCTCTACCCAGAACTTTCAAAGGCAATTTCTGATCTTTCAAAACCCCAGTTTCCACCAAAGTCCCTGGCGAAACATCACCTCCATTTGGATACATTTTCAGTATAGTATCCAAGTTGACTGCATGGTACTGGGTTTTAAAAATGTTAGTAAAACCTCTTAATGAAGGCAATCTCTTTATTAATGGTAGTTGGCCACCCTCAAACCCAGGTCTGACTCCCCCTCCACTTCTAGACTTCTGTCCTTTCATCCCCTTACCGGAGTAACTCCCATTTCCGCTGGCATCACCTCTACCAATTCGTTTACGTTTCCTGGTTTTGGATCCTGCCGAGCTGAGTGTGTGATTTTGCATAGTCATCTTTAAGTACCTAATTTACCAATCCGTTGTTATTTGGCTTCCGTAACCTCTACCAAGTGGCCTACCTTCTTCAACATACCAATAATCGAATCGGTGTCTTCGTGAACCACTGTATGATTTAATTTTCTTAAACCCAAGCTTTCTATAATTCTTCTCTGTTTTTGAGAATAACCAATTGTACTTTTCTTCCATGTAACGGAGATTTTTCCCATTTTTATACCCTCTATTCAGCTTCTTCTGCGGCAGCTGCCAACTCAGTTTGCAAAAGTTCATTGCGTTGGGCGTATTCACGCCGACGCGATATCTCTGCCTCGGGATCCTTTAGCATCTGGAGACCCTTGAGAGTAGCTTTGACTACGTTGGTAGGATTGGTACTCCTTCTTACTTTAGTGACTATATCCTTCACCCCGGCTAATTCAACAACAGCCCTCACAGATTCTCCTGCTATAACACCCGTACCCGGAGGAGCCGGTTTCAGCATTACCATACTGCCCCCAAATTTAGCTGTAACATCATGTGCGATAGTGTCCCCTTTTAGGGGAATGTCAACCATATTTTTTTGTGCATAGGTAGACCCTTTGGTAATTGCATCCGGCACAGCGGAGGCTTTACCCATCCCTATGCCAACACGTCCCTCACCGTCCCCAACTACCACCAAGGCACTGAAGCTCAGATGTCGTCCACCCTTCACTACTTTAGAAACCCTGTTAATTCGAACAGTCCTCTCAGTGATTGGAGACTCTTCTTCCCTTTCTTTATTTCTTCTTCTATCTTGTTTTTCCTGCATCTATATAGCACCTAGAACTGGGTAATTTGTATGTATCCCCTGCTAAAATTTCAATCCGGCTTCTCTAGCTCCTTCAGCTACCGCCTTAACCCTTCCATGGTATTTATATCCTCCCCGGTCAAACACGATCTCACTAATCCCCTTATCCTTAGCTTTTCTACCAATCGACTCCCCAACCACTTTGGATATAGTTATTTTCCCTGAATCTTTTCCTTGAGTTTTTAGCTCGTTTTCCAGTGAGGAAGCTGAAGCAATGGTGTTTCCTTCAACGTCATCAATTAGCTGTGCATATATATGTGAAATGCTTCTATATACGGCTAATCGTGGCCGATCTGAGGTACCGGAAATTTTTGACCTTAAACGATTATGACGAACGATTCGTCTAGCCTTCCCGTTGGAAGTCGACATAAATTATGCCCTCCTTGCGCTCTTTCCTGGCTTAAGCCTTACCACTTCCCCTGCATACCGGATTCCTTTCCCGGTATATATATTCGGAGGTCTGACCCTACGAATTGTTGAGGCCAGTTGGCCTACCACCTGCTTATCGATGCCCGTGACCTTTATATAGTTATTCCCGTCCACTTCCAGCTCAGCACCGTCGGCTGGTTGAATGTCCACAGAATGACTCAACATTACATTCAAGGTTATTCCCTTGCCTTTTTGTTGAACCCTATATCCAACACCTACCAATTCCAATTCCTTGGTAAACCCTTCACTCACACCTGTCACCATGTTAGCTAATAAGCTTCTGGTTAGACCATGAAAAGCCTTATGTTCACTTTCATCGCTAGGCCTTGAAACTTTTATAGAATCGCCGTCCAAAGTAACAGTCATATCTTGATGAAAATTCTGACTCAAACTACCTTTGGGTCCCTTGACGGTTACCTCTGTTCCTTCAATAGCAACGTCAACGCCCGTCGGCACATTTATTATTTGGTTTCCAATTCTTGACATAAACTTCTCCCTACCAAACGTAGAACAATACCTCTCCACCAACCCCATTTTTCTTGGCTTCAAAACCAGTCATAAGTCCTTTGTTAGTTGACATGACTGCAACTCCTCTATTCCCATACACAATTGGGAGTTTGGCATTACTTGAGTATCTGCGTAGCCCTGGCTTGCTGATCCTTTGCAGGCCGGTTATTGCTGGCTCGCCTTTACTCCAATAATGAAGGTTCAATCGTATTTTGGCACCAACTTTACCTTCGTCTTCTAATTCATAACCTTCAACAAAGCCTTCTTTTCGTAAAATTTCGGCGATTTCTATTTTCATCTTTGAACTCGGTACTTCAACGGACTCATGTCCGACCATGTTTGCATTCCGAATTCTTGTAAGCATATCTGATATGGGATCTGTTACTGACATATTCTCCTACCTACCAACTTGCCTTTTTAACACCAGGTAACTCCCCAGCATGTGCCATTTCCCTGAACGCTATACGGGACAAACCGAAATAACGAATGTACCCGTGTGGCCTACCAGTTACTTGACAGCGGTTTCTGATTCGAACAGGATTCGAATTTCGAGGTAATTTTGACATTTCCGCTCTAGCTTCAGATCGTGCCTCTGGAGAGGAATTGGCATCTTTTAACACAGCCCTAAGCTGTTGCCTTTTTTCAGCATATTTTTCTGATAATCTTCGCCTCTTCTCATTTCTGGCTACAGATGATTTTTTTGCCACTTTAATTTCCTCACAAAATTACTACTTTAATTTCTAATGAATGGCATTCCTGCCAATTCTAAAAACCTCATTCCTTCTTGGTCATTTTCAGCGGAAGTTACTATCACAATCTGCATACCACGTATTCGATCAATTGAGTTGTAATCTATTTCAGGAAAAATGGTATGCTCTCGTATTCCAATGGAATAATTACCTCTACCGTCAAAAGAGTTTCGTGACAGACCCTGAAAATCTCTGATCCTAGGCAACGATGCATTTAATAATCTATCCACAAATTCATACATACGGCGTCCACGGATAGTTACCATTGCTCCTATCGGCATACCTTCTCTAATCTTGAAACCTGCTATAGATTTCTTTGCCTTGGTAGTCACAGGTCTCTGACCTGTTATACGACCCAAGTCGGCCGTAACATTTTCGATCGCTCTAGCATTTTGCAACGCTTCACCAAGGCCAATATTAACCACGACTTTATCCAACCTTGGTATCTGCATAACGCTCGAATAGCCAAATTCTTTCATCATTTCTGGACCAATCTCATCTCTTATCTTTTGCAAAAGACGAGGAGTGCCAGTTGTGTTCTTATTTTTATCGTCTGCCATTATTCGATAACCTCTTGGCAAATTTTGCAGGTTCTCACCCTAGATCCATCACCAATCTTGTCACTAGATACTCGCGTTGGTTTTTGGCACCCGCTACAAATGAGCATCACATTAGCGACCGGAATGGGTAATTCTTTCTCTACGATCTCTGCTGCACTCATGCCTTGAGCTTTCCTGTGTTGTTTTACCAGATTGATTCCTTCAACTACAACCTTATTTTTTTTAAGGAGAACACTTTGAACTTCTCCCTGTCGGCCTTTATCTTTTCCCTTGATAATAAGCACGCTATCATTTTTCTTTATTTTCATTTTTATATAACCTCTGGAGCTAGTGAGACAATTCTCATAAAATCTTTGTCTCTTAACTCTCTAGCCACAGGTCCAAATATACGAGTTCCCCTAGGCATTCGATCTTCGTTAATAATCACGGCCGCATTCTCGTCAAATTTAATATGCGATCCATCTTTTCTTCTGTGGGTTTTGGCGGTTCGTACCACCACAGCTTTCACAACCTCCCCTTTCTTAACCCCAGCCGCAGGGGCCGCATCTTTTACTGAAGCAACTATCACATCCCCAAGCCAGGCATATTTTCTCCCTGAGCCACCAGGGACCCCTATGCAACTAATTTCTCTCGCGCCAGAGTTATCTGCAACTTTTAATCTTGTATAAATTTGTATCATTGCTATTGCCTTAAGGTTTACTCACTATCGTCGCTACTATCTTCAACACTAGGGGTAGCTATTTCCCCAGGTTGTAACTCAGCCACATCACCTTTCTGTATTACCTCTGCCACCTTCCATCTCTTAGTCTTGGAGAGAGGCCTGGTTTCTACAATACGTACAGTATCCCCGAGATTGCAGGAATTATCCTGATCATGAACCATGAATTTATTCCAACGTTTTACATTCTTCTTGTATACACGGTGAGGCTGGCTCCACTCAACAGAGACAACAATGGTCTTGTCCATCTTATCGCTGACGACTCGCCCTACTCTTACTTTTCTTCTTTCATAACTCATTAGGATCTCTCTGATATCTCTCTTTCTCTTATGACTGTCATTATCCTGGCGATTTTTCTCTGGGTTCTTTTTACCGAGTTCGTATCGCTAAGTTGCATGGTCGCAATCCTAAACCTCATATTCATAAGGTCTTTTTGCGTAGAATCAAGATTTTCCATCAAATCTTGATCATTCATATTCCTTATGTCATCAATCTCGGCCATTATTTACCCACTATTTTTTTGGTTTTCCTCTAATTTATTAATCTCTGGACCTAACATTAGTCCTGCTAACGATCCTAGTTCCCATAGGCATCTTTGAGGCAGCTAGAGTCAGAGCATGTTTAGCAATCTCTTCTGGTATTCCAGCCATCTCAAACATAATTTTCCCTGGTTTAACTACCGCCACCCAATGATCGGGAGCACCTTTTCCCTTCCCCATCCTAGTTTCAGCAGCTCTGGCGGTCACACTCTTATCTGGAAACACTCGAATCCACATTCTTCCACCCCTTCTAGCGTACCTAGTCATCGCTCTTCTAGCCGCTTCTATCTGCCTCGAAGTAACCCAGGCATTTTCGGTAGCCTTTAGGCCAAACTCCCCAAAATTAAGGGTACTTCCTGCAACAGATAGTCCTTTTCTCCTACCACGGTGATGATTTCTGTATTTAACTCTTTTAGGTTGAAGCATCTTCCTCTGTTCCTTGAACTTCTACGGCAACTTCATCAGCAGATTCAGTTTCATTTTGACCTACTGAGGTTGCTTGACTGTCTTCTTGTGCTGTCACCATTACTTGAATTGGTGCCACCTCATCTTCTTCCACCTCGGTTGATGCTACTAACTCTTCTGATCCTGTGGAATTTTCCCCGATTATAGTGGGGTTCATTATTTCCCCTCGGCAAATCCACACCTTCACGCCAATTACACCAAATTCTGTTTGAGCTTCGGCTAATCCATAATCGATATCAGCCCGTAGTGTATGCAGTGGAACTCTCCCTTCCATGGCTTTCTCTGCTCTCGCAATATCAGCTCCTGCCAATCTCCCTGAACAGGTGATTTTTATGCCTTCTGCACCAGCCTGCATCGTTCTCATCACTGCTTGGCGAATAGCTCGCCTAAAAGCAATCCTTCTCTCCAGCTGGTCTGCAACATTTCGAGCTACGAGATATGCATCCAATTCTGCTTGACGAACCTCTTTAACATTGAGTTTGGCTCTTCGATTACCTGTAAGAGTTTCTAAATGCTTTCTTAGTTCATCTACTCTCTGTCCTCCCCTCCCAATCACAATACCTGGCCTTGCTGTATGGATAGTTACTGCAACCTCGTTGGAATCTCTTTCAATATCTACCTTTGAAATACCAGCGTCTTCGTACATACCATCAATAGCTTGTCGTATATTGATATCCTCTGTGACCAAGGAAGCGTACTCTTTTTGACCCGCAAACCATGTCGCATGCCAGTCTCTAGTAATGCCGACTCTAAAGCCATTGGGGTGAATTTTCTGTCCCAAACTACAGTTCCTCCTCTTCTACTACCACAGTAATGTGGCTACTTCTTCTGTTAATACGACCAACCCTTCCTCGTGCACGTGCCCTGAACCTTTTCAGCCTCGGTCCCTCATTAGCATAAATTTCGATTATTTTTAAATCTTCGCTTCTTGCCATCAGTTCGTTTTCAGCATTTGATGCTGCCGACTTAACCGTTTTGGCAACACGAGCTGCTGCTGGCGACTGCATAAATTGCAAGGCCGTTAAGGCCTCTTCGACCTTCATACCTCTAACGAGATTAGCTATGGGTTTCAATTTCTTAACTGAAATCCCCGTATTACTTGATTTTGCTCTTATGCTCACTAGCGTTCCTCAATGACTCTTTATCTCATTTAGCCTATTCGAGAAGCTCGTTCTGACTTTGTCGAATGGCCTCTAAATGTTCGTGTTGGTGAAAATTCTCCCAACTTATGACCTACCATGTTTTCGGTAACAAAAACCGGAACATGCCTTCTTCCGTCATGAACTGCAATAGTCAGACCCAACATATCAGGCATGATCATCGATGCCCTAGACCAGGTTTTTATAACCTCTCTACTGTTCGATTTGACTGCTTGTTCCACTTTTTTCGTAAGTTTAGGGTGCACATATGGCCCCTTCTTTATCGAACGCGACATTTACACCGCACCTCCAATAACTCTACCTGTCATATCTTCTTCTCACTATAAATTTACTCGAAGGTTTATTCTTCTTTCTCGTTCGATAACCTAGGGCAGGTTTGCCCCATGGAGTCTTTGGGCCAGGCATACCTATCGGAGACCTACCTTCACCACCTCCGTGCGGGTGAGCATTTGGCGCCATTGCCACCCCTCTCACTTCTGGTCTCTTCCCCAGATATCTTTTCCTCCCAGCTTTACCAAGCTTCACATTTTTCTTGTCCAAAGCACTCAATTGGCCAACAGTGGCCATACAAGTACTCAAAACATTTCTCATTTCCCCAGACGGTAGCCGCAGCAAAGTATATTTCCCTTCACTAGCTAGAACCTGAGCATAACTACCAGCACTCCTTACAATTTGGCCACCCTTACCTTTGGTTAATTCAACATTGTGTACCAATGTACCTGAAGGTATTTTTTCTAACGTTAGTGCATTTCCAGGTCGAATATCAGCGTCGTCTCCTGACTGTACTTTATCCCCAACATGTATTTCATTTGGAGCCAAGATATAACGCCAGTCACCATTCTCAAATTTTATAAGTGCTATTCGACAGGAGCGGTTAGGGTCGTATTCAATCGTTTCAACTACTCCAGGCACACCATAATTGTCTCTCTTGAAATCAATGATTCTATATCGCCTTTTGTGGCCACCACCACGATGCCTAACTGTAATTTTTCCGGTGGAGTTTCTTCCTCCAGTTTTTTTCAACGGCCTTACTAATTTCTTCCGCGGCCTACTTTCCGTAATATCATCGGTACTCTGGAGTACCAAGCCTCTCTGGCCTGGGGTTATCGGTTTTCTAGTTTTTAATGGCATCAAACACCCTCAAACAAAGTTATTGAATCGCCCTGGGCAACAGACACAACGGCCTTCTTCCAAGACCGCTTTTGTGAAAATCTTGGCCCAAATCGTTTCATCTTACCTTTGACATTCATAGTGTTCACTTTTGTCACTGTAACCCCAAAGGCTTCCTGAACAGCTTCTTTGACTTCCAATTTAGTTGCATTCTTAGCAACCTCAAAAACATATCGGCCATCTTCCTGCATCAGAGTGGTTTTTTCCGTAATTAAAGGACGCTTAAGAATGGCGTACTTATGGTGCTTGCTCATATAATGCTGCCTTTTAATCCCAATCCGACGGTAATATATTGAGATTTTCTAATTTTTCTCGAACTTCCAAATACGACTTTTCACCGAAGCCTGATATGTTCAAAAGTTCTGACTTAGATAGGTTAGTCAAATCATTCATATCCGTAATCTCAGCTTGAATCAACAAGTTGTTGGTCCGGGTCGATAGACCGAGATCCGAAATTGTAGGTTTCTCAGATCCGTCTTCTGACTCTTTAGATCCTTCCGCGATTTGCTGTTCTTCTGGAATTTCTTTTACTACCTCGTTATCCTCTACTGGCGTCACACTTGAGCCCAGGTCCCCTTTGTAGATCCCTCCCCAAATCTCTTCAATCCTCTTAACAGCATCCACCGTAATTATTAACTGTTTCCTGTTAAGCAAATCCAATGTATTTAGGACTTGCACCGGCAAGGTTCTCACCCCACCTACATTCCCAGCCGATTGGACTAATTTTTTATTGGTACCATCAGTAACAATTAAGGCCGAACCAGATACATTCAATGCAGAGAGAATTGACACTATTTCCTTCGTTTTCCCCTCTTTCAATTCCAGAGAGTCCAATAACAAAACATTGGATTGTCTGGCCTTATCTGATAGCACAGATAATAAAGCCAACCTTCTCATCTTTTTTGGAGTCCGCTTCCTATAACTTCTCGGGGTGGGACCAAATGCCCTTCCGCCTCCAACCCATATAGGTGACCTGGTGGAACCTTGCCTCGAGCTACCTGTATGTTTTTGGGGTCTGGGTTTAGCTCCACCACCGGACACCTCAGACCGAGTCTTAGTTTTTGCGGTACCTTGTCTCTTATTAGCCAGTTGACCCACCATCACTTGGTGAACCAATGCTGGTTTTATTGGAACATTGAAAACGTCTTCGCGAACGTCAAGGTCGCCTGCGTTTTCCCCTTGAGTATTTTTTATTTCAAGTTTCACAATTATTATCTCTTCTAACTCTTGGAATTGGATCTAGATATGAGTAAGACGGAATTACGATGCCCCGGCACGGCACCTTTTACTAATAAAATGTTCCTCTCAGTATCAACCATTACCACATCTAAATTTTTTACCGTCACCTTGTCTCCACCCATACGCCCAGCCATTCTCATTCCCTTTATAACCCGGCCTGGGGTTGTGCCAGCACCGATGGAACCAGGAGCTCGATGCCTATCCGATTGCCCGTGAGTTTTCGGCCCCCCCCGGAAGTTATATCTTTTAACTCCACCCTGAAAACCTTTACCTTTCGAAACTCCAGTGACGTTGACTTTTTCTCCTACCTCAAAGATCCCCACGTTCACTTCGTTTCCTACTTCTAAATCTTCGTAATCATCAGATTTGGTTTCCCTCAGATGCCTAAACAGTTCACCGCCAGCCATCGCCAAGTGACCCTTTTTCGGCTTGTTCGACTTCTTCATACTTTCGAAACCTAATTGAACGCTTTGATATCCATCCTTTTCCAAAGATTTGATCTGTGTGATAGTGCATGGTCCAGCTTCAATAGCAGTAACCGCATGAGCTGTGCCATCTTCGTAAAAAAATTGGGTGCCCCCAATCACTTTGCCTATTATGCCCGCAATCGCCATATTTATTTACCTAAAGTTTAATTGATATATCCACGCCAGCTGGCATGTCCAAATTAGTCAATGAATCAATCGTCTTTGACGTCGGGTTATGTATGTCAATAAGCCGATTGTGAGTTCGCATTTCAAAATGTTCCCTAGAATCTTTGTCAATATGGGGTGCTCTCAAAACACAGAATCTTTTAATCGCTGTTGGGAGAGGTACTGGTCCGGCTACCCTTGCACCCGTTCTTTCCGCCGTTTCGACAATCTGGGCCGCAGACTGATCCAAGATTCTGTGATCAAATGCTTTTAAAATAACTCTAATTTTTTGGGCGTTCTGTACCATTTAATAAATTCCTATGTAGCCTGTGATTCCACAACCGACTCGGGAGCTTCCAAATATTTTTCGAATTCCATCGAGTATCCGGCTCTTCCTTGGGTTATAGATCTCAAATCATTTGCATACCCAAAACTTTCAGCCAACGGCAAAGAGGCTTTGACTATTTGAGTGTCTCCTTGAGCATCAATGCTTTCAACTCCAGCCCTTCTCCTTCCCAGATCTCCAATTACTTCTCCCAAATAATCCTCAGGGGTAACAACTTCTAATTTCATAACCGGTTCCAGTACCACAGGGCTACACCTATCTACAGCTGTCCTCGTGGCCATCGAACCAGCAATCTCAAAAGAAACCTTAGAAGAGTCCACATCGTGGTAGGTACCATCAATGAGCCTAACTAGCAGGTCTATTACTGGGAATCCTGACTTTGGACCGTTTTTCAGGGCTCCTCGAATCCCATCTTCCACAGAAGAAATAAATTCGGTAGGAATAGATCCGCCTCTGATCTTATTTTCAAACTGGACCCCTTCCCCTCTATCTAACGGTTCCATTTCTATTATCACGTGGCCATATTGCCCATGCCCGCCTGACTGTCTAACAAATTTACCCTCTGCTGTGGTGGTCTTTCTGATGGTTTCTCTAAAGGCCACTCTGGGCTTGCCTACATTAGCTTCAACTTTGAACTCTCTCTTCATGCGATCAGTCAAAATCTCCAAATGTAGTTCGCCCATACCAGACATAACGGTTTGACCCGTTTCGTCATCGTAAATAATCGTAAAAGTCGGGTCTTCGTCAGATAACTTTACTAAGGCATCAGATAACTTATCCTGATCAGCTCTTGCCTTCGGTTCAATAGAGACAGATACCACCGGATCTGGGAATTCAATCTTCTCTAGTAAAATAGGGTCTTCTATGGAGCTTATCGTCTCCCCTGTCGTAGTATCTTTGAGGCCAATAGCCGCGGCTATTTCACCAGCATAAACCTGCTCTACATCTTCCCTTTGATCTGCGTGCATTTTTACGATCCTACCAAGCCTTTCCCTGTCTCCTGTAGCAGTATTCAAAACACTGGAACCTGACTTGGCTGACCCCGAATAGACACGGAAATATACGAGTCTCCCTATAAATGGATCGGTGACAGTCTTAAACGCAAGAGCCGCAAATGGCTCATCGTTGTTAGCTCCCCTAGAAATAGTGTCATCCGTTCCTGGCTTGACTCCCTCCACCGGAGGAACATCCAAAGGCGATGGTAAATATTCACCTATTGCATCCAGTAACGGTTGGACACATTTATTTTTTAAAGCAGTACCGCAAAGAACGGGAACAATTTTATTTGAAATTGTTGCAGTTCTTATGGCTGTTTTAAGGTCTTCAAATGAAATGTCTTCTTCTAATAGAAATTTCTCTAACAGAACATCGTCCTGTTCTGCAATCTTTTCAACCATTTCTGATCTACGAGTTTCAAATTCTTCTGCAAATTCGTCTGGAACTCCCCCCTCAGTCATATTCCCTTCGTTGTCGAAGGTAAAAGATTTTCCTTCCACGAGATCAATCACACCATAAAATTGATCCTCACTACCCATTGGAATCTGGATGGGAACAGGATTAGCTTTGAGTCTTTGAACGATAGTTTCAATGGCGTGATAGTAATCTCCACCCACTTTATCCATTTTATTTATAAAACAGATTCTGGGAACCTGGTATTTGTCGGCCTGTCTCCAAACGGTTTCAGACTGTGGTTGAACTCCAGCAACAGAATCAAACACAACAATACCGCCGTCTAGGACCCTCAAACTTCTTTCTACTTCAGCCGTAAAATCAACGTGACCAGGTGTGTCGATGATATTCAAATCCCAATCTTTCCATTGGGTGGCAGTAGCCGCGGAAACAATAGTTATACCTCTCTCTCTTTCCTGATCCATCCAGTCGGTAGCTGTGTTTCCATCATCCACAGTACCCAACTTATGGATCCTCCCTGAAAAGTACAAAACCCTTTCCGATACGGTCGTCTTACCTGCATCTATGTGGGCGATAAAGCCAATATTTCTAGTTTGTTTTAGTGAATTCTGTGCCACTGTCTGTATACCTCAATAGAAACTACTAAACCAATTACCATCGATAATGAGCAAATGCTCTATTAGCTTCTGCCATTCTGAATACCTCTTCCTTTCTTCGCACAGCAGCCCCCTGGCCTCGAGAAGCGTCTAATAGCTCAGCTGATAATTTCTCTGGCATCCCTCTACCTGACCTTTGCCTAGCGCCCATAACAAGCCACCTCATCGCCAAAGCCATTCTTCTAGCAGGCCGAACTTCCGCGGGCACCTGATAGTTTGCACCACCAACCCTTCTAGAACGAACCTCGATCATAGGTGTCGCATTTCGAATTGCCTGTTCAAAAACTTCAAACCCAGATCTCCCGGCTTCTTGCTCCACACTATCTATAGCAGAGTAGACAATCCTCTGGGCAACCGTCTTTTTCCCGTTGAGCATGACATTGTTGATGAATTTAGCTAGATCCACACTGTTGTATTTGGGATCCGGCAAAATCTTTCTTATTTCCGCTCTTCTTCTTCTAGCCATATAACTTCTCTAAATTAAACCTTTACTTTAAGTGGCGCTTGAATCCTTACGCATTCTCTTCAACTCTAGTGCCATATTTACTGCGACCACGTTTCCTATCCTGAACTCCAGCCGTATCGAGCACCCCCCTCACCACGTGATACCTAACACCTGGCAAGTCACGTACCCGGCCCCCTCTTATCAGAACAACCGAGTGTTCCTGCAAATTATGACCTTCGCCCGGGATGTATGCTGTTACTTCCATCCCGTTGGTCAACCTGACCCTGGCAACTTTACGCAAAGCTGAATTCGGTTTCTTTGGGGTCTGAGTCCTAACTTGAACACAAACTCCACGTTTATGCGGAGATCGTGCACCTCTGTTCCCTTTGTTCTTTAGGTTATTCCATGAAAGATCTAACGCAGGAGCCGTATTTTTCCTAACTTTCTTGCGTCTTTTCTTCCTAATTAGCTGGTTAACCGTAGGCATAAATTTCCCTATTTTTTGTCTTTTTTTTTGGCAAAAATAAACCGCCGCTTTTAGGGGCGACAAGGATTAATTATAGCTATGGATAAAATGTGTGTCAACGATTAAAAAGGCTAAAATATACGAACAAATGAAGGTATTAGTTCATTAACACTGTTTAGAGCCTAGGTCCTATTCTGACGGTAAAAATCATATCCGAGTATTTAATCCAGGAGGAAGATTAACTCTCATAGTATTAACATCAACACGAACTTCACAAATAACCGAACTAATTGCTGGTATCAAAATATCTTTGTCTAACGAGTTAGTCACAACATACACATCATTGGCGCCAGTCTCTATAATCTCGCTGATCATTCCCAGATCGTCATCATTTTGATCCCTGACTTTCATACCTATTATTTCGTGATGGAAATAGCTACCTTCAGGAAATAAATGTGCGGATTGATAGGGAGTACTCTTTAATTCACAACCCCTGAATTTTTCGGCTCCCTCTCGTGTATCAATTCCTTCCAGTTCTAAAATCAGCCCTTTTGGCTCATCAAATACCCTTAGTATAGTTCTTTCCAATCCTCCCAATTTCAACACCTGCCCTCTTTGAAATCTATCTGGATAATCCGACAATGATTCAACACGCAATTGTCCTTTCAATCCTCTGACTCCACGAACAATACCCACTGTAATTAAATCGTTTTCCATGGTGGTCCGGCTATGAATCCAGCGTTTTCAAAGTATTGTGGAACAATTTTTCTAAGTAGCAATGCTATGCGCGAGGAGTAAAGCGAGCTAACTATTCTATTTCCAGGCTGACATGTAGACCATTTTTTACAGCAGCCACCCTTAGCAAACTTCTTATTGCTTGAGCCACCCTTCCCTGTCTACCTATTACTCGACCTTTGTCATCTGGATGCACTTGAAGAGTGTAAATAACCCCCCCATCATCATTTTCAGTGGAGGAAACAACGACATCGTCCGGATTAGAAACTATAGATTTAGCTATGTATTCGATAAGTTCTTTCATAATAAACATTGATGAGAATAAAGTCTGATATTGCCCAAGCAGGAGGCGCTAAATTTTATTCTTCCGCTTCTTCAGAGTCTCCTTCTTCAGAGTCTCCGGCCGAATTTGAAACTTTTTCTATTATTCGTTTAACCGCATCCGATGGTTGTGCTCCCTGGCTAATCCATTTTTGAGCCTTTTCTGTGTCCATTACCATCTCAGGCGGATCAAAACGAGGATTGTAATGACCTAAGTAGTCAACAAACCTGCCATCCCTTGGCTTCCGAGAATCTGCCACAACAATCCTATAACTTGGCTGGTTCTTAGAGCCTGTCCTTCTAAGCCTAATTCTAAGCATGACAGCTACTCCTAGTTATTCTTAGCATCATTGAGATGCCTTATCAGTCTAGATTTTTTTCTAGAAGCCGTGTTTTTGTGTATGGCCCCTTTGTTGGCAGCCTTATCCAAAGCTACTACTGCCCCTTTTGCAGCTATTTCAGCAGCTTCCATATCACCGTCAGCAATCATTCTTCTAGTCCTGGTGACCAAATTTTTTGCACGTGATCTCAACGGCTGGTTAATACTTTTTTTCCTCTCGCTAACCCTAAAAGCTTTTGCGCTTGGCACTTTCCTCAAATCTCCTATGGCAATTAAAACTAGTTCTCAATTTCATCCGTGGGGTCAATATTCCTCAACCTAGTAACCCCATCAACGCCATTCACAGCTTCTAATTTCGTGTACAAATGACCTAGCTGATCAATACCGTTTGTATATACCGTCAGTGAAATGACGCACCTATCATCGTACTCTTCAGAATTAATATTGGCAATATTAATTCGCTCATTGGAAACCACTGATGTGACGTCTCCCAAAAGTCCAACCCGGTCCCAGCAATCCAACTGTATTCTCACTGGATAGAGTGTTCTGGACTCGCCCCAATCCACCGGTACGATTCTATCTAACTCGTCTTCTGATGTGATGTTAGGACATGATTTCCTATGTACAGTGACGCCCCGTCCCCTAGTAATAAATCCCGTAATTTCATCACCCATAATCGGGTTACAACATCGAGCTATGTTTGTAAGAAGGTCACCCACACCGAGTACCTGCACTCCCGATGCTGGGCCTGTTTTCGGCACCCCGGATTGTACTAACTGCTGATTAATCTCTGATTTTAGCGAGATCCTGGATATCAATTTAGCAGTGGACAAAGAACCACCACCAAGATCAGCGAACATATCATCAACCGTTTTATACCTAAACATTTCAGCGACTTTATGTTCATTTGTACTAAGGTCTAATCGAGCCACCTGTTTTTGGAATAGTTCCTTCCCTCGTTCTATATTTGACTGGCGTTCCTGGCGATTAAACCATTGCCGCATTTTGGCACGAGCTGAAGAAGTTTTAGCATACCCCAAACTAGGATTAATCCAATCTAAACTTGGCCCTCTTGTAACCTTACTGGTCATTATTTGGATTGTGTCACCATTTTGCAGATGATAATTCAAAGCTACCAGCTTGCCGTTCACTTTGGCCCCTATACAACTATGTCCTATATCAGTATGTATCCTATAAGCAAAATCCAACGGAGTGGACCCCATAGGCAGTTCTATCACATCCCCACCTGGTGTATAGACAAAAACTTGATTTTGGAAAATATCAGTTTTGAATGATTCAACAAATTCAACGGCTCCACTAACATCTCTTTGCCACTCCAAAAGTTGTCGTAGCCATGTCATCTTTTCCTCAAATTGGATATCAAGTTCTCCTGTTTCTTTGTATAGCCAATGAGCAGCTACACCATATTCAGCAACTTGGTGCATATCGTGGGTCCTAATTTGGATTTCCACTGGTGATGATTCCTCACAAAGAACAGCTGTGTGCAAGGACTGATAGAGATTATCTTTTGGATTTGCTATGTAGTCATCGAATTGCCCTGGCAGAGGACGCCATTTAGTATGCATCGCTCCTAACGCACCGTAACAATCTTTGAGTTCATTAACTAAAATACGCACGGCAAAAAGGTCATAAATTTCACTAACTTCTCGGTTCGAATCATGATACCTTTCAGTTTTTTTGTGGATGCTATATATATGCTTGGGCCGACCATAGACATCCGCCTCAATACCAGCATCAGCTAACTCTAATTTTACAATTTCTACCACTTTTTGAATGTATTCTTCGCGTTTGCCACGCTTAGTATTTAACCGAAGAGAAATTTGTTTGTATGTGTCAGGATCTATTTGTTGAAACGACAAATCCTCTAACATCCACTTTATTTCCCAAATCCCCAACCTGTGGGCTAGCGGAGCATATATTTCCAATGTCTCCTTGGCCATCGCTTCTCGACGACCTTGAGGTAATGAAGCAACGGTTCGCATGTTATGTAATCTGTCAGCAAGTTTTATTAATACCACTCTAACGTCTTCAGCCATAGCCATAAGCATTTTTCGTAGAGTTTCGGCTTGAGCAATATCTTCTACAGAAGTTTCTTCAAAAGTACTTTGAGAACCGGCTAAAAATTGCGCGTCTCCCATTACCTCCGCATTTGTGAGCTTAGTAACCCCATCTACTAATCCTGCTACATCACTGCCAAATTCGTCGGATAATTCTTTGAAAGTGACATCACAATCTTCTAGAACATCATGTAGAAGGGCAGCCGATAGCGCATTGGCATCCAGTCGTAAATCCGCCAAAAACAAAGCTGTTTGCTTTGGATGTTCAAAAAATGCCTCTCCCGAAAGCCGGTTCTGACCCGCATGTGCCTTTTCGGCGAATGCGTAGGCCTTGGCAACTAATTCTACCTTGTCATTTGAAAGATAGTGGCCCATCTTTTCATACAAGGCGTCATCAACAACTACATTCCCAATATTAACCATTGAGCGGACCTCTACAATCTTTTTGGTACCCTATTAGACCAAATTGGTTCAGGCTGTCCATTGAGTGTCTCATCTGTTTCAACAAAAATATTTTTTGAAGGTTGGCAAATTATATCCCAACTTAAGCTGTATGACGAAGCCAGCCTGATCTTTGTTTTTTAATATAAAATGTTCTGGTACCAAATCAGTATGGAGATAAAATGGAATTCCAAGCCCCAAGAGGTACCAATGATGTGTTGCCTGACGATCAAAAATACTGGCGTTATGTGGAGGACACAGCTTCTCAAGTAGCTGAAAGTTTCGGCTACCGAAGGATTGATACACCTGTGTTTGAAGATACCAATCTTTTTGTTAGAGGTATTGGTGATTCTACCGACATAGTTGAGAAGGAAACCTACACCTTTAAAGACAGGGGGGGTGACTCTCTAACCCTTCGGCCCGAAGGTACAGCTTCAGTATGCCGGGCATACCTTCAGCACGGTATGCATAATATGCCCCAGCCCGTGCGACTTTTCTACTTGTGTCCTAATTTCAGATACGAGAGGCCGCAGGCGGGTAGGTTCAGAGCTTTCCATCAATTCGGTATAGAGGCCTTTGGTGAATCAGACCCGTATATAGATGCCGAGGTTATAGAAGTTTCCTGGCGGTTTTTAAAAAAGGTAGGAATTGATGATATCTCCCTTAATATCAACAGCATCGGCGATTCAGATTGCAGGCCTAAATATATATCTGCTTTGACAGCCTACTATGAGAATTATTCTCAATCACTCTGTCCCGATTGCCTAAGACGATTGGAGACAAACCCTCTTCGCCTTTTGGATTGCAAAATTGAATCCTGCCAACCGGTGATTGAATCGGCTCCAAAAGGTATCGAATATCTTTGCTTACCATGCAACTCACACTGGGTCCAGCTCCAAGAATACTTATCAAGCACAGAGATCGCATTCGAAATTGATAATACTTTGGTAAGAGGCCTAGATTATTATTCAAGAACCGTCTACGAAATAAGCCCTCCAACGCAAAAGAGGACCAACGTAATAGCCGGAGGAGGACGCTATGATGGCCTGCTCGAACAATTGGGAGGACCTCCAACACCTGGCATCGGTTTTGGAATGGGAATAGAACGGGTAATCGAAAACGTTAAAAGACTCTCAGTAAATTTTTCAGGCAATCCTACATTAAGCATCATGTTTGCACATGTCGGAGAAAAGGCGAAAAAAGAAACAATCCGCCTATCATCTCAGATTAGACAACTTGGAAAAGAGACCTTCGTTGGACCTTCAAGAGGATTAAGAAGTCAAATGCGTTATGCATCCCATATGAATGCATCTCACGTAATTATTATTGGGGATGACGAAATATCCTCCGGTTTATACACTCTAAGGGATTTGGAAAAAGGAGATCAAACCGAGATTACTGCAGATGGAATTTTAAATTTTGTTAAAGAGTATGACAGTGAACGGAAGGTAGACTAAATGCTTCAACATGAGAACTCCGTTGTGGGAGTAATTACACAAGCTCAGGAATACATGCAAGAAAACGAAATCGACGGCTGGCTCATTTATGACTACAAAGGTATGAATCCCATTTTTTCGGATACAGTCGGCTACATATCTAATATCACAAGGCCGTGTTGGCTATGGATACCTGCAAATTCTGATCCAAAACTTATTGTAAGTTTTGTAGATCAAAATAGATTTGAACATCTAGGAATAGGGACGGAATTCTGGGTAAGTAGGGAACAAATGATCAATTCCCTGAAGTCACATCTGCCTCATCAAGGTAAGGTTGCCATGGAATACTCTCCTATGGGGGTTCTACCTAGAGTCACAAAAATTGATGGAGGAACCCTAGAGCTGGTCAAAAGCTTAGACGTCGAAGTAGTGACTTCTGCTAATTTAATTCAATATGCCACACAGAGATGGTCAGAAACAGAGCTAAACTCCCACCTGAAAGCTTCTGCAATTTTAACCTCCACAGTTAAAGAAGCATTCAATTTCGTTGGTGAAAATATAGGATCGGGTATTACAGAATTTGAGTTAGCAGAATTTATACGAGCTAGATTCACAGAACAGAATCTAGAAACTCCTGACGGGCCAGTTGTAGCTATCAACGGCCATGCTGCAGATCCTCACTTTGAGCCAACAGCATCTAATTCGGTAACGATGCGTAAAGGAGATTGGCTTTTAATTGACCTGTGGGGAAGAATAGAAGATGAACCATCAGTTTGTGCTGATATAACTTGGACAGCATTCATTGGAGACAAAGTACCCAACAAACACTTAGAGGTATTCAACACTGTTATCGGCAGTCGCGATGCTGCAGTTTCCTTGCTAGAAAAAGCTCACGCTGAAGGAAAACTTCTCCAAGGTTGGGAAGTTGATGCTGAAGCCAGGAACTATATTGATAAAATGGGCTATGGCAAATATTTCAGTCATAGGCTAGGTCACAGCTTAGGAAAAGAAGCGCATGGAAATGCCGTCAACCTAGACGGATGGGAAACCTATGACACTAGGACCGTAAGCCCAAAAATCGGATTTACCATAGAACCAGGTATATACATCCCCGGAGAATTTGGAGTCAGGTCTGAAATCGACTTGTTCTATTATGAAACGGGACCTGCAGTCACCACAGAAAAACAGACAGCACCATTCTTAATTACAGTTTAAGTAGCTGGGCCCTGCTGTGATTTTAATCCGCTTGTTGCTGGTTGATTGTTTTAGGCAATTTTAGACCTGCCAAAATTACAGTGGACACTAATGCAACGATTCCACTAAAAACAAAACAACTTTTTATACCTAAATCCGTATCCGATAGCAACCCGGCTATCACTGGTCCTACAGTACCCAAAAAACTTGCCCCATAAATTAACGAGACTACGGTGGATTGTGCCCTTCCTTTTGCAACATCCATAGCTGCTGCAATAAATATCGTGTGGAGAGAATATACAAATGCACCCATTGCCAACACATTGAGAACGAGTTGAACACCATCATCGGCAACACTAAGAGTCAAATAGAGAACTCCTAGGAGAGACATTGCAGGCACTAGGACAATTTTTCTTCCATATTTATCTGATAGCCAGCCCATAATAGGCTGGGCAACTATTCCAGTCGCCTGAGCTCCTGCCATATAAAGAGCTGTGGTTAACTCATCCTTGTATAGAGTCTGTATCAAATAAACTGGCAGAAAAGCTATTATTGTTGCTTGAGCCATAGACCTAAAGGCGGTAACAAAGATAAGGCCTAGCATAACTCGCTCTTTAAGTAATAACCCGACGTCACCAAAATAATCTCTTATTGATGTTGTGTCGCTATCAGCCGTTGGAATATTTCTCATCATGACATATACGAGAACAGCAAAAATTAAGGCTGGGAAAACACTGATTTTAAGAACTTCGTTCCATTTAAACGCCACTAGATACGTAACCGATATGATCGAAGCCATTTTTACTGACTCAGTTGTCAGTAACCCAACCACAATAGGTCCAAGCATTTCGCCAACAGAACCTCCTGTGCCATGTAGGGATATAGCAAACCCTCTTCTGTCTGGGAACTTTCTTGATAATGAGGCTATTGCTGGCGGGTGATAGAGAGATGGTCCAATACCTACCAATAACATAACTCCCAATACCCACCAAAAGCTGGGGGCAAATCCAAGAAGAAAATACGATATACCCATCATGCTCAGAGAAATAAAAAGCATTAGTCCGGATCTGTTTGCAAACCTCTCCCCCAGATAGCCGGCGACCATAGTTGTCGCACCACTCGTACCTCTACCTACGCTGGTAATAACACCATATTGAGTGTTTGATAAACCTAAATCTCCTTTCATTAAAGTCAGAAGGATAGGTAATGCGGAATTGAATACATGCTTGACCGCGTGGCCAAGCGTAACGGTCACAGCTAGCTGGTTTCTTCCCTTCCGTAATTCAGGGCTTACTTCAACAGATTCCATTTATCTCTCCAACCTATGAACAATCCAAAACCGGTGAATCATAACACCTTGAGATTCACAATCAATCGATTTATTGCTACTTGGATATCCAATACTCGTGGAAATGATTTAATGGTCCATGACCGTTCCCTATCTTCAAGTCATCTCTAATAGCCCCAGTCACAAAGGCTTTTGCATGGCTAACCGAATCCCTTATTGACATCTCTTTCGCTATCCCTGCAGCTACTGCTGAAGCAAATGTGCACCCTGTGCCGTGGGTATTAGGAGTTTCTATTCTCCGAGTACTAAATAAATGAAATGAGCTACCGTCATACAGAACATCTGTAGCTGGACCTCCGCCTATGTGGCCGCCTTTCACAACAGCTGATTTTGCACCCATTTCCACAAGCCTTACTGCGGCAACTTTTGCACTATCTATATCTACGACATCTACCCCCGTAATTGCAGTTGCTTCTGGCCCGTTAGGGGTAACAACTAAAGCAATAGGAATCAATTGATTCTTTAGAGCAGAAATTGCCTCATCCTGTAAAAGTTTATCTCCACCTTTTGCAACCATTACAGGATCCACTACCACATTTTCGATTTGATACTGTGACAGTTTATCAACCACACTCCTAATAATTTCTGAGCTAGACAGCATTCCTGTTTTAACAGCATCTGTTCCTATATCTGAGAGTACAGAATCAATTTGATTTTCAATTAGATTAATCGGCATCTCTAAAACATCTTGAACACCTGTGGTGTTTTGAGCAGTCACTGCGGTAATCACAGAAGTTCCATAGACCTCATTTGCAGCAAAAGTCTTGAGATCTGCCTGAATCCCGGCGCCTCCACCAGAATCTGAACCAGCTATTGTCAAACATCTCGATGTGCGCTTTATCGGAATATTCATAGTCTATGTCCCAATTTAATTTTCAATTTAAAAATCGAACCACTTCTCATCATCGTACGCTGATTCCCAAAACAAAAATTCATATCTGAGGGCAGTATGAAAAAGATAATCAGCCCTTTCCTCCGTAATTTGGGAGTGATTATTTATGTAGCTTTCAAGCCAAGACACTAAACTTCCAAGCACGGCCGGTCCATGCAAATCGATCCACTCCCTGTAAACAGCATTGTTAGGATCTGCACCTTCTTCTATGAGCCGTGTCCCCCAATCAAGATATGTTCCTTCAGTGACATATAAAACCAAGGCAATTTCATCAAAAGTCCCTTCTAGAGAGGTCCTTACCAAAAAATCGCCAAATGCTTGAGTTGTTGGAGATGCCTTGGCCGAAGAATAATCTTCTTTAGTCGCCCCCAGTTCATCAAAAAAACGCATAAACAAATCATTCTCCGGATCCAAAACCCCCACTAGAAACCCGTTAAAAATCGAAGCAGCATCTAGATTGGGAGCTTTTGCAATTCCCTGGGCCGCCAAAGGGACCAAATCATTAACAAAAACATAGTCCTGTAAAAAATATGTCTTGAATATCTCCGGTGACAAGGAACCATCGGCCATCTGAGAAACAAATCTGTGATGAGTCATTGACCCCCAAAGATCAGAATATTTAGCTTTTAATTTGCTTGTAAGTGTCACCTATCAAGACCATTTCCTATTTCAATTTATTTGGTTGAATACTTATCTGTGAAGGCATCATTAGGATCAACATCCTCACTTATAATTCCCCTCTTTTTCATCCATTCGGCAAATGATACCCATTTAACTTCTTCTTGAGTTCCAAAGTTGCCGTTCTTCCCTTTCCACAGATCTCGAAGTAAATCTGCTCCAGGGCTGTCTACGCTTTCATCAATTTCAGGAGCATGTTTTTTTAACACCTCGACCCCTAATTGAGGATCCGAAATAGCATCGGTATATCCCTTACTAACAGCTCTCGTAAATCTTTCAACTACGTCAGGATTCTTCGACAAATAATCTTCACTGGTTACCATTACCAACTCGTAATAGTCTGGAACGCCCCACTCTTCCATGCGCATCACATTTACCGGATGTCCTTCATTTTCAAGAACAATGCTTTCATGAGTAAAGTAAGCACCAATTATTGCGTCGACCGTCTCAGATATCATGGATGATCCTAATTCCCAACCTACATTTACTAGCTCAACGTCATCAATCCCACTTAGACCGTCGGATTGCAACATGGTATTCAGAGCATCCTCATTCCAAGGTATTCCTGGATAACCTACCTTCTTTCCTTTCAGATCTTTTGGACTTTCATTTCCAGAGGATTGTAATGCCATCATAGAATTCAACGGGTGCTGAACCATACCCAAAACAGATACTACAGGAACTCCCTCTGAACGAGCTATTAATACATCGGGTTGATAATTCATCCCGAAGTCATCGGCACCTGAAGCTACAGTTTGCAAAACGGTAGAAGGGTCCGATGGTGTATATATTGTTACCTTTAGATTTTCATCTTCAAAATAACCATTTTCTTCGGCCAAATACAATCCAATATGATTTGCATTAGGATACCAGTCCAAAGCCAATTTCACTTCAGAAACATTTTCTTGCGAACTACAAGAAATACTGAAAGAAATTAACCCAAATATAAATACTAATAACGTCAGTCTATCTCTCATTTCTAACTCCCTCTCCTAATTTCATGAGATACACACAGCCTTCAATTTTGAACTCGTCGCTCGGTAGACCAAGGAACAAATATTTTTTCCAAATAGGTTATTAAGCAAAATAAGCCTACTCCAATAAAAGACAGGATTACTATTGCAGCAAATACTCGTTCAGTTTGAAATTGAGGTTTAGATCTAATCATTAAGTAGCCCAGACCTTCACTTGAGCCTACCCATTCCCCTATTACAGCCCCGATAACACTCATTGCAATTGCCACCCTAAGTCCCGAAAACAAATATGGGAGTGAGGAGGGAATCATGACCTTTGAAAATACCTGAGATTTTTTTCCGCCCAGTGTGTACATCAATTTTTGAATATCCGGGTCTACGGCTTTCATTCCATCGACCATGTTAACCACGATAGGGAAAAAGCTTATCAAGGCAACCACTATTACTTTAGGGGCCAATCCGTACCCTATCCACACTAGTAGCATTGGAGCTATTACTATGATTGGGACTGTCTGAGAAGCGATAATGAAAGGATATAACGCCTTTTCAACAGTATTTGAGAGGCAAATAGCAGAAGCAAAAAATACACCCACAATGAGTGCTAGTAAAAAGCCTAGAACAATTTCCTCCAAGGTCACCAAAGTGTGCATGGTCAGTAAACTGTAGTCACTATATATAGTCATGGCTACAGAAGACGGTGGAGGCAACAACCAATTAGGTATGTTCCTTATCTCTACGAGTGCTTCCCACACAAATAAAATTAGAATGACAATCCCAAACGCTGGGCTCCATCTAATCAGCCAATTTCCCATATCTAGTTTTGATCCCAAAGAAACGACAATATCCTGGATTTCAATTCAACAAAAGAATTACCATTCACCATGTCTCGATTTCTCGGTCTGGCGAATGGAACTTTTTCGACTGAATGAATCTTCCCTGGTCTAGAGGTCATAACATAGATTCGATCTGAAAGAATAATGGCTTCGTCAACGTCATGCGTGACTAGTAGGACCGTCTTCTTTATTTCATCCAGCAAATCAAGCAACCACATCTGCATCCTTGACCTATTCAATGCATCAAGAGCACTAAACGGTTCATCCAATAAAAGAACATCTGGCTCAGTTATAACCGTCCGCAGAAACGATGCTCTCTGCCTCATTCCCCCAGATAGTGCATTTGGATAGTTTGATTCAAAACCAGACAAGCCAAAAGAATCAAAATGTGATTCAGCTATTTGGTATGACTGTTTTTTCGACATCCCTTTTACTTCCAGGCCAAGAATTACATTATCTTTTACTGACCTCCACGGTAAAAGAAGATCCTTTTGCTGCATATAGCCAACTGATCCTAATCTAGAATCAAAGTCCAGCCCATCTATATTGACCGACCCTGAGTCAGGTTGATCAAGACCAGCAATAATATTAAGTAAAGTACTTTTGCCACAACCGCTAGGTCCCAATACAGATATGACTTCTGACCGATTAATTGCCAAATCAATTCCATCAAGAATTCTTACGGAATTTCCATTCTGATTAATTGTCTTCTCAAGACCTACTATGTTTATGTGGCTATCTATTGCCGTTTCCATTTCATCCAAAGCCCTCAAATTCACCCAAAAAAAAACCGCCCTTTGATGGGCGGCCAGGAAAAGTTCTGTTTGCGTATTGGGATCCCTCCGCTGGCATTACCCAGATCAGGTACATAACGGGTCGACAACATCTGCGTTGCCCTCTCAGCCTGGCCGTTCCAAGCTCCCCCAATTAAATTTCTTCAATTTTTAATGGATGGATTCTAGCACAAATAGATAAGCCGTAGAGTACAAGTTCCCAGGGTTCCTCATTTCCGACGGGTAGGTGGAAGAGCCATAATGACAAGAAACATAGATACGACGGAAGCCGCTGCAAATCCTAGAAATGCCCACTCATAACTGCCTGTTTTATCATATACAAACCCGGATACTACAGGCCCTATTATGATCCCGATCATTTGGATGCTACTCCTAAATCCAGATATGGTTGCGAAGGCTTTTCTACCAAAATAATCAGCAATAATTGCCTGCGGTATAACTGATATACCACCTTGAGAAATAGAATAGGCTACTAATCCGGGAATTGATGATGATAATGAATCAGCAGTGGCGAGTAAGACTATTGATACCGTCATAAAAAGCAACGAAATCGCCATCATGTATCGTCTGTTGAAGTAATCACCAAGATAACTAAGGCCGAATCTTCCCGGTATACTTATAACTCCCACTGATCCAGCGTATGTTGCTGCTTCAACGGGGCTTGCACCAAGTCCAATAAAATAAGGGACAAGATGGAGTCCCACGCCGCCAGTGACTAATGATCTAGCCATAATCGATAATGACAGGTACCAAAAACTTGAAGTCTGAAGAGCCTCCCTTGCCGTAAAGTCTGCATCCTCTCTCTCAAAAACAACCGCACCTTCCTTCGGAGATTGTTTAAGAACTTTTTCCCCATCAGGTAAGAACCCATACTGTTCTGGCCTATGCCTCATCAAAGCAGCGATCGGAAATCCTACCAAGGTAACCAAAACACCTACGACAATGGACGCATCCCTCCATCCATAAGCATCAATGGCCCACCCTAGAGCCGGAACCAACAAACCGCCAAGTCCGACACCAGACCACATTATTCCGAAAGCCAAACCCCTTTTCCTGTTAAACCAATTTGCAACGGCTGCTGAAGCCGGCACATGCATGCCCAGACTATTGCCAAGAGTTATCCCAAGAATATAGACAAGCATAAAGGTAAAAAGACCACTTACTTGGCTCAATAAAACGAACCCGATACCCATTAAGGGGATTCCAACCAACATTAATTTCCTCGGACCCATCCGATCCACAGCCCAGCCTTCCGCGGGTCCGATAAATCCTGCCTCCAATCTGGCTAATGAAAAAACAGCAGAAACAGTTGTTCTACTCCAACCAAATTCTTTACTCAAAGGAATAATAAAATTACCAAATCCGTGGAAATTAATTCCTGAAGACATCGCCATAACAAAAGCGCCACCAATGCAAATCCACCAACCGTAAAAAAATCCGGGTTTATTTCCGGGGTTGTTTTGGTCGCCAGCATCCACATCACCCGAATCCAGATCTGGAATAGAGTGATTGTTTTCTTTGTTACTTGCCAATTGTCATGATCTTAGTATTAGGTACATTCGGGTATAACTTGGAAGTTTACCATCCGTAGAATTTAAAATCTGGAAACCAGTTATTCCTCTTGCGATTTATCAATCTGTTATTCTGTGACGAGGAATTAACAATGACAAACTCCAACGCAAACCCAACTAGACCTGACTTACTGGCTATATTGGAAGACAACGGTCTGAGAATCACTACTCCCAGACAAAAGATAGTTGATTTTATCCACGAAGCTGACGAAGGTTTTACTGCCGAGCAAATAATCGACCGGCTAGCCGGAGTTTCAAGGGCCACAGTTTTTCGTACACTGAAAATTCTACTTGAGTCAGACGTAATATGCCGTCTTTCTACACATGAAGGAACGCCTATATATTCACTTTCTCGTGCGGATCACCACCACCACACGGTGTGTGTATCATGCGGAAAAGTCGGAGATTTCAGAGCCTCAACGGTTGAAAGGTTATTGAAAGGAATGGAATCTGAGATACCCGGTGTTATTGTGGGACACAACATTGAGTTTTACATCAGATGTGATGCCTGCGACTGAGAAAAAAGCCTCATATAGATTGCGCAGAGCAAAAATATCGCGAAGGATATTAGAGTCATTGATGGACCCGATGGAAGACTCAAATGGTAGGACAGGTACAGACCAAACACTGCTGAGAATAGTCCGAAGGAAACTGCCAGCATCATTGACCGAGTAAATCTTCGTACAACAAGCTGCGCAGCAGCAGCCGGCGTTACTAGTAGACCCACAACTAATACGACACCTACCACGTGTAGGGTTACCACAATAGAAATACCAAGCAAAATTAGAAATATATAATTCAATGCTCCCACATTTAAACCAGCTACAAGCGATCCAACAGGATCAAATCCAGAAAAGACAAGCTGCTTGTGAAACGCAATTAGTGAGACCAATACAACAATAGTCAAAATAAACGAAACCAACATATCCGACTGGGATACCCCAAGAATCTGGCCCAACAATATATCTTCTACACTAACACTAAGTCCTCCAGCAAAAGATATAAAAATTAGACCAAGAGAAAACAGGCCTGCAAACATAATTCCTACCGCAGTGTCTTCACTAACAGTTTTTCTT
>RQOP01000074.1 GCA_008373095.1 SAR202 cluster bacterium
TCCCAAATGGCCCTTGCCCCAACATGACTTTTTGCGGAAACTGCAATGTCAACCAGGGCTACATCGAGCAAATCCATTGCCATATCTCTACTTTTATAAACGCTAAGCTTTTTGCATTTAGGAGCACATTCTTCCTCGTCCACCAAGCCTAATGCCACGGTACCCGCGGCCATACCGGCTAAAGTACCTTCTATAAAAAATGGGAAAACATTATTTGTTCCGGTAGATAAAGGAAGTATCGGAATTTCACATGTCCCCAATGCAACGGCGCGATTGGTTCCATCCCCGCCCAAGGTAACAATGGCACTAACTCCCTCTTCTTTCATTGTTTTTGCAGCCCTAATAGTATCCAGTTCCGAATTGAAAACCGGCATTTCAAGAAATCTTACAGAAATATCGTCACTAGCCGTAGAGGCAGCTTCTTGGGAAATACGGCCATAATCAGGCATAAGAACGACTTCCTCTATTCCTACGCCAGAAAGGCCTTCAATTACCCTTCGAACAATATTCACTTTCTCTTGATTGGAGACGAACCTACTTTGTGAAATCAGACGTCGTATGTCTTTACCTGCCGAAGGGTTAGCAATTATTCCTACCCTAGCCATCAGAATTCCTACACACCTTTCCTTTTCAATGAAATTAATTGATTATAGTGTTTTATAAGGATAGATTGTTTATATGAGCCGAATTAAAAGAGGATCCAAAGCCAAACAAGCTAAGGTAAAAGAAGTATCTTCTTTGCTTTCCCAAATTTATGGACCCATCCCATGGGAACCTAGATACCACGCTGCAGAAGAACTCGTATACACCATTTTGTCACAACACACCTCCGACATAAATTCGGAAAGAGCCTTTCTCAACCTAATGAAGGTGTTTGGCGATTTAGACAGTATTACTGATGCCGCGGTGGAGAAAATAGAATTAGCAATCAGAAGGGGAGGGTTGTCAAAAACAAAAGCTCCGAGAATCAAGTCCATACTCAACGAAGTACGAGACGAAGTAGGTTCATTTGACTTAAGTTTTCTTTCTGAGATGCCTTTGGAAGATGCAAAAAAATGGCTGATTAATCTAAAGGGTGTTGGCCCTAAGACAGCTGCCATAATACTATGTTTTTCTTTTGGTATGCCTGCAATGCCAGTGGACACACACATATACAGAGTTTCACAAAGGCTCGCTTTAGTTGGGAAAAAAGTTTCCGCTGAAAAGGCTCACGACCTCCTGGAGTCTATAGTAGAGCCTGAAGAGGTATTCCAGTTTCACATGTACCTAATCAAACATGGTAGAGATACATGCAAAGCCCAACGACCAAGGTGTACTGACTGCACTCTCACAGATCTGTGTCCGGCTTTTAAAAAATATAAGTGAAGTTTTATTTATTCCAATGTACTAGAATATACGTCCTTGAAATTTAATATTTAAACGATGAAGGTTTGACATGAAAGTAGGAATAATCAATGTTACAGGTTATGCAGGTGCAGAGGTTGCTCGGATACTGAGTAGGCATGAGGAAGTGGAAATAACCTGTGTAACTGGTAGAAGTGGGGCCGGGAAGAACCTGGGAGATATATTTCCCCATCTCTCAAATCTGGACATGGAAATATCACCTGATCTAGACAAAAGTGTGGACTTTGTATTTTCAGCATTACCACATGCTGCAAGCGCAGAGGCGCTCAAAGAAGCAGTATCATCAGGGATCAAAGGTGTAGATATCAGCGCCGATTTCAGAATCAGGGATTTAAACACTTATTCTGAATGGTATGACGTTGAACATCCCTGTCCTGAACTCATGGAATCCAGCGTGTACGGATTACCCGAACTTCATAGGTCCGAAATTAAAGATTGCCAAATAGCCGCTAACCCAGGATGCTATCCCACGGCCTCCATTTTGGGACTGGCACCAGCCTTAGAAGCTGGAATTATAGAACCGGAAGTAATCGTAGATGCAAAGTCAGGAGTCTCCGGAGCAGGCAGAAGCTTGTCATTAAAGATTCATTATTCAGAAGTAAATGAAAACATCAGTGCGTATGGTCTGGATGGGCATCGACATATGCCTGAGATATCTCAAGAATTAGACCTACTCTCTGCGCAACATGTTAATCTGACTTTCCTACCGCATTTAATTCCTATGACGAGAGGGATTCTTGCTTCTTGCTATGCTCCTTTGAAGGATAACTACATAGCAAACACCTCGGATTTGAAGTCGGCAGTAAAAGCCTTATACAAGGATTTCTACAAAGATGAAAAGTTTACTCATGTTGTAGATACACCACCTATGACCAAGCATACCCTGGGAAGCAATGATTGCATAATATATCCGACTGTCGACATAAGAGCAGGAAGGCTAATGGTCGTAAGTTGTATCGATAACCTCGTCAAAGGGGCGGCAGGGCAGGCCATCCAAAACATGAATATCATGTGCGGTATGCCTGAAGATTCCGGTCTAAATCAATTAGCTATATATCCGTAGGATTTTTTCGACTAAATAATCGTTGCTCTATCAAAGCTTAGGACATAGACTATTTAGTGTTGTTCAATTGAAGAGCAATATTTAATGCTTAACTAGGCCCCATCGTCTAGCGGTCAAGGACACCGCCCTTTCAAGGCGGAGATCGCGGGTTCGAATCCCGCTGGGGTCACCAACAAAATGCCGTAAAAGGACTTAATTTGCAATTTAATTCTCTGGGATTAGACGACAGGCTAATGAAGGGTATCAGATCAGTCGGATATGAAACTCTCACCCCAATACAAGACAAAACAATTCCAATTTCCATAGAAGGTCGCGACGTCTTGGGGCTAGCCCAAACTGGTACGGGCAAAACAGCTGCTTTTGCAATACCAATGCTGGAAAAATTATCAGTTGGATACAACGGTAAAATAAGAGCTTTAGTAGTTGCTCCTACAAGGGAATTAGCCGACCAGATTCACCAGAACATATCTCAACTTAGTTCGTCAATGAAAACCAAATCAATAACCTTATATGGCGGAGTGTCAAAAAACCCTCAAGATGACAGATTGGCGAAAGGGGTAGATATAGCAGTGGCCTGCCCTGGGCGTCTCTTAGACCATATTCGCGAATCAACTATAGATTTATCCGGCGTAGATATTTTGGTGTTAGATGAAGCTGACACTATGTGTGACATGGGTTTTCTTCCAGACATTAGAGAGATAATTAAGCATCTCCCTAAGAATCGTCAAACTCTATTTTTTGCAGCTACGATGCCTAAAGACATTCGTAATTTAGCCAAAGATATACTGAATGACCCGACGGAAGTCCAAATAGGAATAATCGCCCCTGCAAAGACAGTTTCGCACTCTCTTTATCCAGTTACAGAAAAATTAAAAAGTGGGTTATTTTTTCAATTAATTGAGTCCACCGCTACGGGCCAAGTAATAGTATTTACTAGGACCAAACATAGGACAAAAAAACTATTTGCTGATCTCGAAAAAAGGAAATACCGAGCTGCCGCGTTACAGGGAAATATGTCTCAAAACAGAAGAACTCAATCTATTGAGGGTTTTAGGAAAGGTAAATTTGACTTCCTTGTAGCTACTGACATTGCTTCCCGCGGTATCGACATACCAGATATATCTCATGTGATTAATTATGACATGCCAAACACGGTAGATGCTTATATCCACAGAATAGGTCGGACGGGGAGAGCGGAAACTCTTGGCCAGGCGATCACTATTACTACCCCTGACGACGAATCAATGATAAGAAAGATAGAACAGGTTTTGAAATCTCCTATAGATAGGAAGAAGGTCGATAATTTCGATTATGGTAATCAGTCGGGGTCCGCGGATCGCAAAAGGTCGTCCAATAACAAAAATCGAAACAATCCGTTCAGATATCGTAGGAAAACCTCTGACCAGAAAAGAAAACAATACTCTTCCGAACACAGCAAAGACAATAAAAGTCAGGCCAGATGACGCATATTCAGTCAGATATCGCTGAATACACCAACGAACGCAACTCTCTTCGCACATTGAACTGACTAGAAGGTAAGAGTTGGGTCAAAAATACCACCGCCAAATCTTCCAAAGGATCGATCCAAAAAGCTGTGCTTGCAGCCCCACCCCATGCCAATTCCCCTGCGCTACCCGATACCTGTGAAGCTGCAGGATCTAATAAAACCGAAAATCCTAATCCGAAACCGACTCCAGTGTATGAAGTTTCGCTCCAACGCCCATACGCGCAACTTCTCAAATCTCCACCATTCACTAGATGATTAGAGCTCATCAAATCTAAGGTCTTGCGACTTATTATCCGATGATCCTCTACATCACCACCATTCAAAATCATTTTGCAAAAAGACATATAATCATCCAGAGTGGAAACAAGTCCTCCTCCTCCGGAAAGAACCTTTGGAGGGTTCAGATATGTGCCTGTCATAGCGTCATCCACTAATTTTGGTTGTTTTGATTCTTTATACTCGTAACAGGATGCCAAACGGGATTTTTTTTCAGAAGGAACATAAAACCCCGTATCAACCATGTCTAAAGGTTCAAATATTTCGCTTTGAAAAAACTTATCCAAACTTTTTCCAGATATTACTTCTATAAGGTAACCACACACATCTGTAGACACCGAATAATTCCAGGCCTTGCCAGGGGAAAATTCTAGAGGAATAGTGCTCAACAACTCTACAAATTCTTGCAGGCTTTCTTGGGACTCTTTCTCAATACCAAGCATACGATACGCGTAGTCGACATTGGTACGTTCCATAAACCCATATGTTAAGCCAGACTGGTGAGTCAGCAAGTCACGTATTGTCATTTCTCTCTCAAGTCTGCTTGTTTTGAAATTTCCTATCACTCCCTCTTGATAAACTTGAATATCACGAAAGGATGGGATGTATTGGGAAACAGGGTCATCTAATTGAAATAATCCCCTTTCATAAAGCATCATCAAGGCTACTGAGGTTATCGGCTTCGTCATAGAATATATGCGGAATATTGTATCTCGAGTCATAGGCCTTTTGCCCTCTCGATCCATTAACCCTGTAGCAGATACATATCCTAATTCACCCCTTCTATATATCCCCATGAGTGTTCCAATATACCGGTTGGTGTCTAGGTAATTCCGCTGTAAATGCTCCTCGATGAAACTAAGCCTTTCTGGCGCAAATCCAAAGTCCTTCATATTAAATTACCCTTTTTTCCATTAGAAATATTCCTTCTGGGACAATTTTCGCCTATCTTACTAATTATTTTCTGTCACATCTTTTTTATATAAATACCTACCTTGGTGAAGATAGCTAGACTTTTCTACTCTTGTACGGCGACAATTATATATAGGACCTTCATTGCCTCTATCCATAAATGACCGATGATAAGAAGTCAATTTGCTCAAAAAAGCTTTCTACATATTACCCATCTTATTCATCTATTTTTCTTTGATATTCTGTCAAGTTGATTCTTTTGATACTGGACAGGATATGGTCGATAGTCAAACCACACCTATTGCCAGTACCTATGACAGCCCAGATAAGATCGTTAAGGCAACAGTACAGGCACGACTAGACAATTTTGAAATTAGCCAAGCTGTAAATGACCAGCTATCGATAGCATTGACAGTGACATCTATTGCTTTGCATGGTACCCCTACAGTTACAAAAACACCTTCCCCAACATCTACAGTTACTCCATTACCAACCTCTACAAACACCCCAACTCCTTTTCCTACTTATACCCCGTTCCCGACCTACACCCCTGTACCGACCCATACGATAACTCCTCCCACCTACACCCCTGAACCAACACATACGCCTTCCCCCGTACCTACTCGAACCGCTACAAATACTCCAACACCTACCGCCCTTCCAACCCTT
>RQOP01000075.1 GCA_008373095.1 SAR202 cluster bacterium
GAAACAATATAACGTCGAATTAGGTCTTGTAGGAGATGCCTCGGAAACCCTAAGGTCTCTCATCAACGCCTTATCCGTGGACGAATCCATATTAGTTCATCGTAAAGAAAGAGCTATAAGATTAAAAAAGCAATTTACTGACCAGGTAAAAAGACTAGCTTCCCCCCAGGTATCAGTTATTGACCGCATTTCCAATACCCTTCCTGAAGACGCAATAGTGGTTCAGGGTATGACAAACATCGGGTATTGGAGTAGCGCTGCAATGCCAATGCACACTCCCAGGAATTATGTGACATCTTCCTATTTTGGGACTCTAGGATACGCTTATCCTACGGCACTTGGGTGTCAGACGGCCTACCCAGACCGTAAGGTCATCGCCCTCTGTGGAGACGGAGGATTCATGTATAGTCCCCAAGAACTCTCAACAGCCATGCGGTATGGCCTTAATACCGTTGCCGTAGTATTCAATAACGGTGCTTATGGTGCCTCCAGATGGGATCAGCAGCATCAATTCAATGGTCGATATATCGGTACCGATCTATTCAATCCAGACTTTGTTGCAATGGCCAAATCCTTTGGTGCAGAAGGCATTAAAACCGATGCCGACAATATAGAGGCAGGACTTAAAGCAGCTATCGCCCTAGAAAAACCAACACTGCTCGAGGTAGAAATCCAAAATATGATGCCACCGTTCCAGATAGTGGAATAGCTCTTCGTTTAATCCTGGAAATATTTCGCGGAGACTTCAAATGGATACAAGTTCGGTCTTCTCCTCCGGTATTCAAAAAAGTTTAGGTCCGTGGTCGTCACTCCTGGAGTATTCACCAATACAACTTCATTTGCTATCGGTTGATAAGCCGGTCTGGGCGAAACAACTCCTTTGGCGATTACGATTCGGTATTTTTCGGGATATATCCCAACAGAGTACATTTGTTCCCGGCTTGTATTTCCACACCTCAATGAAGTAAGAACCAAAGTATGACCATCCTCAGTATCGAGAACCGCTGTTAGACCTCCGTCGTAGTATTTGAATCCACCATGAGTAGGTCGGTCGTCCTCAAATTTGCCATTGAAAAGCGTCCTTACGACACCTGACACAGTTACTGGTGTTCCATGCATATTATCTGTTTTACCACCAACAGCCACTGTCAAATGCTTACCAACTCCGGCACTCACACATGCTGCTACTGATTCGGGATCAAACAAAGTTTGCAAATAGCCTTTTATCCCCAAACTTTGTGCTGCCTCCAAAATGTGGGTCGAATCTGCACTACTACCTGCTCCTATATTGTCTCCCACATCCATCAAAACGAATGGTCCATCTGTCTCGCTTGTGTAATTTTGATCCGCATATTCCAAAGCTTCTTCAATTGAAGGGGTATCTCCAAGAAATTGTTCCCTAATCTCCCACGCTTGACTCGCCATCCACTGAGAGGCTTTTTTGGCTGAACCAATATTTCCATCTGCTATCGCTAAAAACCCCATCCCCATCTCTTCCACATCGGCGTATGGATAACCTTCAGCAACACTACCGTGGATTACATTTTCCATAGAAAGAGCCATATCAAGGTTTTCCATTACAGCTTTCATAGGGTTTTCGTCGGTATATTGCTTAACTATATTGATAACAACTGGAGGAATTTCCAACCACATGACTGGATTAATCTTTCCAGTGATGGCATCACGTATCATTTCAGCACATTCGAATGCTCTTATTTTAGGATCCAAATGCGGATTAGTCCTGTAAACTGTCGCCACGTCCACATTCGCTATCATTTTTTGGGAAAGGTTGGCATGCATATCCACACTTAACCCGACCTTCACATCCGGTCCAACAAGAGTTCTAACCCGTTCAGCTATCTCACCATCGGCGTCAGGATACTCTTCCGAAACAGCTGCCCCGTGTAATGACAAGAGTATTCCATCCCATGGGCCATTCTCGACTAAAAGTGACAACATTTCTTGGCTGATAGCTTCAAAGGCATCTGCTGTGATCGTACCAATTGGTCCAGTAATAGCGAATATAAGAGGTATAACCTCAACCTGATCAACCTCAGAAATTTGTAAAAAGCCAGCATTCGTAGTTTGGGAAGTTTTATACTCGTCTATAATCTCTTGTCCTCGATATACGTTAAAGGCATCGTAATCTGCCGGCACTTGAGAAAATGTGTTGGTTTCGTGGTAAATGCCCAATAGTGCTAGTTTCATTTTTACTACCCACAGTGTTCCGTTGTTTAAGTTTGTGTATTATAGGCCTTTGTTGTTGGAGTTAACCTCATATATTTACAACATGGGATTTCAGGAGATCAAAATGGACCAAGGGAACTCATTCGACATCAGCAATGAGTTTTATAATCGAGCCCTCAATTCTCTGGCTGGGGGAGTAAATTCCAACGTAAGGTTGGCCGAGGCTCCACATCCCCTTTTCTATGAGACAGCGAAAGGCAGCGAGATAACTGATGTCGATGGAAATACATATATAGATTACGTCTTGGGGCAAGGTCCGATGATATTTGGTCATTCTCCTAAATTCCTGCTTGAGGCAGTAAACAAAGCCTCAGAGTCGGGTCAGCTCTTCGCCGGTCAGCACTTACTAGAATTAGAGGCAGCTGAAGCCGTAAAAGAATTGGTACCAAATGCTGAGTTAGTACGATTTGCTAGTTCAGGAACTGAGGCAGTTGAAGCTGCCTTTAGGTTAGCTAGGGCATATACAAAACGAAACAAAATAATCAAATTTGAAGGCCAATATCACGGTTGGTCAGATAGTGTCCTATTTAATACCGCCTCTCCTTTGAGTACCCCCAATCCAAACGGATCCATTAACGCCTCTGCTATGAGTCAAGGAATGGCGGAAGCTTCAGATTCAAATCTGATAATTTTGCCGTGGAATGACTTTGAAGCTGTAGTTTCGACATTTGATCAAAACGGTGGCGAGATTGCGGCAGTTATTACAGAGCCCATTATGTGTAATACAAACTGTATTATGCCGAAACCCGGCTATCTCGAGCATCTGAAAGAATCTTGCATGAAAAACAATTCTTTACTCATATTTGATGAGGTCATAACAGGATTTAGAGTCAGTTCCGGTGGAGCCCAGAAATTATTTAACATCACACCAGACTTAGCCACTTTCGCCAAGGCTGCCGCCGGGGGCTACCCAGTATCAATCCTTACAGGTAAAAGGGAAATAATGTCCATGATAGGTTCTGGTGAAGTAATGCATGGAGGCACCCTGAACGCGAATGTTATGTCGATGGCGGCAACAAAAGCCTCAATGGAGCGTTTATCTGACAAAGAGGCACAGACAAACAAGAAATTGAACGATTTAGGAGGGAGCCTTATGAAAGGGCTCAAAGAAATTAATGCCAGACTGGAGCTTGGTATGCTTATTCAAGGGCCAGGTTCAGTTTTTGCGGTCAGTTTTACAGAGGGCAAAGAGGTCTTCGACTACAGGAGCCATGTTGAGAATTCTGCCACAGATAAATACTCAACATTTGTCACCGGGATGATGCAAAAAGGAATCAGGATAAATTCAAGAGGCATATGGTTCCTGTCAGAAAGCCACACTGCTCAGGACATCCAGAAGACTCTGTCCGCTGCGTCGGAAGTTCTAGAATCAATGGCTTTCTAGGAGACTACCTCGTCCGTTCATATATTTGAACTCGATGTCTATTACTCTCAGTGACATAAATGCGACCTGAATCGTCAATTTTTACGGAAGTAGGTCCCCAAAAGAATTTTTCTATATGTGCCGATTCTTCATGTGGATCCCCGCCAAATTGGCCTGCATCGGGTTCTAAATTAGATCGAGATCGCGGTTCTGCTTCTTCGTAGTTACCTTCAAAATATTCATCTGCCCATTTCGATATCGTAGCTTGTCCCCTTAGGGTCTCTATAAAATTCCCATCTTTGTCTAGAATAACCAGTCTTTCATTTCCCCAGTCAGTCACATAAATATATCCCTCACCGTCAACAGCAACACCTGATGGATTTTTGAATTCACCATCGCCTGACCCCGAGGTGCCAAAGGCTCTAAGAAAACTTCCAGAGGAATCATATTTTGCTATACGGTCATTAGCCCAATCAGCAACATAGACAGAATTATCTTCACCTACACAAACCCCCCAAGGCATTCTTAAATCACCCTCACCACTATT
>RQOP01000076.1 GCA_008373095.1 SAR202 cluster bacterium
AACCGGAAATGATTCTGGGAACCATGTTGTCAGTTTTTCTGACATGTCATATTGTTTATGGGCTATAAATATATAACCTGTGATCATAAGTTCCACAATGGATGCGCCCAAGGCGAAACCACGTGCCGTTTTCCCATTCAGAAAAACAGCCACAATCACCGCTGATATAAGCGGTAAAAATATGGCTATACTCAATATCCCAGGTATTTCCACAAATACTCCTAATTACATTCCAAATATATATATTGCAGCTATTATTATTATTCCGACTGACGTGACAGTCGCGTACATTTGAGTTTGACCAGTTTGAAGTTCTCTAATCAAACTACCGAAATTAGCTCCAAGCCACCCGACAATATTTACGATTCGGTCGACTATGTTTCGGTCTATCCAGTCAGAGATCTGAGCTATTCCGCGGTAATAAATTTTGCCAGTTATGAATCGCTCGTATGCTTCGTCAAAGTAATATTTATTTAGAAGTAACGTGTATATAGGACCGGAAACTCTACCTAGAGTAGACGGAGCCAAATAAGGATTTCGTTTGTACATTGCCCAGGCAAGAAGTATCCCTAATAAAGCAATTGACAAGGAAACAATGGCTAAGAGTAAATCAAATTGGTGGTGGGCTGTGTGTACGTGGTAATTGTAGTCCAATGCTTTACCCAGGAATTCGTATGTGAACCAATGTTTTGGAATTCCTATATTAACGATAGGATTTACCAAAAAACCTATAATTACAGCTGGTACTGCTAGTATTATCATTGGCAAAACCATGGGAAATGGTGATTCTGCAAGATGGACTGGACCATGTGCTTGGGCTTCGGGGTCCTTTTCCGACCCACCTCGAAAATCGCCTTCAAATGTCATAAATAGGGCTCTAAACATATAAAAGGCTGTCATAAAGACTGCAATTATTGCTAAGAGGAATCCCATCATGCTTATGCTTATTAAGTCTCCATCCTTGAAAGCGTTCAAAAGGATTTCATCTTTACTCCAAAAACCTGCTAGTGGGAATATGCCTGCAAGGCTTAAACTTCCGATGAGGAAAGTGATATAAGTGATCGGCATTTTCTTTCGTAATCCACCCATATAGCGCATATCGAAGGTTCCTGTTGCGTGATTGACGCTGCCGGAACCCAAAAATAGAAGTGCTTTAAAAAAAGCATGGGTGAATAGATGGAATATAGCCGGCCCGTACGCTCCAACTCCTAGGGCTAACATCATATAGCCCAATTGACTTACCGTGGAATAGGCTAAGACTCTTTTTATATCATTGGAAACAAGTCCCATAGTTGCCGCAAATATGGCGGTAACTCCCCCAATTATGGTGACTATCTTCATAATGTCTGCGGAATGTTCGAAAATCGGAAAAAATCTGGCTACTAAGAAAACCCCGGCCGTAACCATAGTCGCTGCATGTATTAGAGCACTTACAGGGGTAGGTCCTTCCATCGCATCAGGTAGCCAGGTATGGAGGGGAAACTGTCCTGACTTACCAATAGCACCAATGAACATACCTAAAGCGATTAAAGTTAAGGCCCCTCCAGTTATTACTCCTGCTTCAACAAGTCCAGGTAAGTTCGCGTTGATTACGTGGATCTCAAGGTAATTTTCACTTTGTGTGAATGTTTTGAAAAACAGATACATTAATGCTATGAGAAACCCAAAATCACCAACTCTGGTGACAATGAACGCTTTTTTAGCCGCTGCTGCTGCTGCTGGCCTATGGAACCAAAATCCAATTAGGAGGTATGAACATAATCCAACCAATTCCCAGAATACGAACATCTGAACGACATTGGCTGCCATTACAAGACCAAGCATGGATGCCGTGAATAAGGACATATATGCAAAATATCTGGCATATACAGGGTTGCCTAATTCTTCAGGACCGTGATGTTCACTATTTTCAGGTTCATGACTCGAGGGCTTCATGTACCCCATGGAATAGATTTGGACCATTAGGCTGACCCCTGTTACTACCACAAGCATAATTGCGGTCAAAGGATCCAAAAGGATTCCAACAGTGAAATGAAAGTCTCCTATTTCTAACCAGGAATGAGTTCCCCAGTCTTGTCCATGATTTTTATTTGATGCGACTGTAACCAATGTCATCACAGAAAGAATGAAAGAAATACCGATTGAAATAACAGCTATTGGACCTGAAAAATGGGACTTTGAGTTAAAAAATGGGCGTACAACTAGGGCCAGGATACAAAATGAGGCTAATGGGATAAAAAATATTGCCCAGACTAATTGCTCGGTGATCATAATTTAAAGTTTCCTAAGTATTTCATCGGCTACATGTTCCCGGCCTTTGGGCACATATATTTTGAATCCAACACTTTCTCCCCACGATGTTATATCGCCGTCTGGAAGTATTTTCGTGGGTAGACCTTCTGCTTCAAAGGTGTCTTTCCACATCTCTGCAGTCACCAAATTAGGAGCGTATTTGTATTCTATCCACATAATATTTATCTATTTAATTCCTTAGCATCAGTAACCAAAACTGACTGCCTGGTCCGATAAATTGCAATGATGATAGCCAATCCCAAAGCCACTTCTGCTGCGGCCACAGTGATGATAAATACTGTGAAAACATGTCCGGTTAATAAGAATTTGGACGCTGTTTCAAAGGCCTGAGGGACGGTATAACGTGACAAAGCTACTGCTGTGAGGTTCACACCGTTAAACATTATTTCTAATGACATTAAAACGGCTATGGCATGTTTTTTGGAAAGTGCTCCGTACAAACCAATCCCAAATAAAATCGCACCTAGTATTAAGAATCTTTCTAGTGTCATTTAGCGATTCCTTACCAAGGCTAGTGCGCCAACGGCAGCAGCAAGGAGTAAAACGGATACTAGTTCGAACGCTAATACAAAATCTGTCAACAGCAAGTTAGCTAGATTTGGAATTGAATCTGCGAAGAATATTTTTCCAGCTTCAGTCTGTTGCTCTTGATTTAAGGTTTCACTAATCAATCGAGAATCCCAATTGGTGCCCACAGTGATAGCGTAAATGGAAAAAAGCATAAAAAGTATTGCTACTATCGCTACAGGTATTCTGAAACTGTGTGATGGATTACCTTCTTCTAGATCCCTTGTCATCAGTATCGCGAATATTATTAGGACAGATATGGCCCCCACGTACACCATTAGTTGAACGCCGGCTAAAAATTCTGCTCCTAGTAAGACAAATAATCCTGCTATTCCAAGGAATGTAACAATCAAGAATAGGGCGGACCTAAATAAGTCTTGAATTTGGACGACGGCAATTGCTGATATAACTGTACAAAAAGAGAGTACCCAAAAGGCTAGTTGGACGGCAAAAGATTCTGTAGTTAAACTCATCTTTTTGCCCACCTCTCCCCTTGGTCTTCTAGGGACGGTTTTTCATGCCGGCCTACTTGATCCCAGTCTGCCGTTGAACCTTTTATTGGGTCATGTCCTCTGTCTGTTAGTTGCGGTCTGAACCATGTGCTTGGCTTTTTTTCCGCGGCCTTGAGCTGGTCTACGTTAATTACAAGATCACTTCTGCGATATTTTCCTTCCTCAAAACCGCTGCCCATATGTAGCGCATCGTATGGACATGCTTCAACGCAAAGCCCACAAAACATACAGCGTCCTATGTCGATATCGAACACATCAATGTCATAGCTTTGGCCTTCTTGCTGATTTACACCGCTAGTTCCTGTAACAATTTTTATTATTCCCAGTGGGCAGTATTTTGCGCAGCTTGCACATCCAGTACATCTTCGGTCATACCATGCAAACTCTTCCCCTCTGAAATTGGCGTGCTGCGGCATTCGGTCCACTAATGTCTCAAGTCCTATCAGGGATCTCAAGGTTTTAATCGGATGAGTCGCTATAAAGGAAATTGGGTTTTGGTTATCTACTTTAGCGAGATCAAATGGGCTGGCCCTTCTGTTTGGGTACTGAACTATATTAAATTGACGACTTGGGGACACCAAATTTTTCATGGTGATGCCAAGTCCCTTAAACAAACCTAATCCGTACATATTAATCCCCTCCTATTCCCATATTGGCTAATGGAGATGCTGTGGGTTCTGGTCTGTGGTATTTTTTCTTCCCGACAAAATTGGCAAGGATAACGAATGCAATTATAGTCACCATCCAGTTAACAGCTGCCATTATAAGCATGTACTCCGTAGTTAATGATCCATCATCTTTTGTGTGGCCTAATTCCACAGCTACCATAAACTCCACTGCGACCAAAAAGATATTAAACAAACCCAGTCCAAACAAGATTTTCCAGGCAAAGCCCATTATTTGATCGATTCGTAACCTAGGCCAAGTCGATCTAACCCACAAAAGAAGGAATATTAAAACAAACATTTTAATAGCGAACCATATCCCACCAGGGAGGAAATCGAATCCTTGAGACCCTCCCAAAAACAGGGTGGTTACTACGGCTGCAGTGACTATCGGCGCCATAAATTCTGCTAGAAACAATACTGCGAATTTGATGCCACTATATTCGGTGTTGTAACCAGAGCCTAATTCAGATTCTGCTTCTATTTGGTCGAATGGGGTACGGCTCATTTCTGCTGTGGATGCTGCCATAAAGACAAAAAATCCCATAGGCATTACCAAAATGAACCATATCGATTGGCTTTGTACTATTTGAGTCATTGCCAAAGATCCTGATAGAAGAAGAACGCTGGTGATGCCAAGGGCCATTGGTATCTCATAACTTATTAACATTGCCGCGCCTCGCATGGAACCCAAGATCGCATATTTGTTCCTCGAGCCCCAGCCAGCCATGAAAATGGCTATTGAATTGACGGAAGTAACTCCGACAATAAAAAGTATTCCTATGTTTAGATTACTAAGGAACGCTTGGTCACTTGCGTAGGTTCCAAAAGGAATAACGATCATAATCATCAATGTAGGTGCTAATAGTGCTATAGGAGCTAACGTAAACACGGGTTTATCCGCGGCATCAGGTATCGTATCTTCCTTCATGATCAGTTTTAGTACATCAGCAAAAGGCTGAAGTATTCCGAAGGGCCCATTTCTGTTAGGACCTCGTCTAACTTGGAATCTTCCGATCATCCTTCGCTCGAACCATGTGTAGAAGGCAGTCGACATGACCATTACATTAATTATTAGAAATGAAATCGATATTCCTGCTAAAAGACCTGCCATCCACCCAAAAGATGCTCCGAAACCTAATGATTGAATTAGGTTGTCAAATAAATCTCTTAAGGTATAGAAGCTGATAAAAAAAGCAGGGGTAGGGGTCATTATCGGTCGACCTCGCCGAGCACTATATCAATGGATCCTAGTATGATAATCAAATCCCCCATTTTCCATCCTGTTAGCATGTCTTTTAGAGGTGTCAAATTAATGAATGAGGGAGCTCTTACTTTACATCTGTAAGGAGAAATACCTCCGTCGCTCACCATGTAAAATCCGAGCTCGCCTTTTGGACCTTCAACGGATGAGTACGTCTCGCCAACTGGGGGCCGAATAAAGAAAGGTGTTTCGGTTCTAACGGGCCCCGGTTCTATTTGCTCTATGCATTGAGATATGATTTTGATGCTCTCTCTCATTTCTTGGAGACGGACGTAGTATCGGTCGTAAGTATCTCCAGAATTTCCAATTGGAATATCGAAATTTACTCTGTCATATATCTCGTAAGGATTAGCTTTCCTTAGATCCCATTTCACGCTCGCTGCTCTGAGAACAGGACCACTAACACCTGAGTCAACTGCCTGTGTATCAGATAGTAGGCCTACACCTATGGTTCTAGCAAGGACGATTTCATTGGTTGTAATAAGGCTTTCTAATTCATCCAAATAATTCGGAAAATCTGATATCAAAACATTTAAGGAATTCCAGAAATCAGCAGGAGCGTCTTGAAATACGCCACCAGGTCTCATGTAACTCAATGTGATCCTTGCCCCACAAAGCATTTCAAAGAGATCCAAGATTCGCTCTCTTTCACGAAAACAATATACCAAAGGGGTAGCAAGTGCCCCTAAGTCGTTTAGTAGAAATCCCGTAGCCATAAGATGACTGGCGATTCTTTGCAGTTCAACACTTATGACTCTGATGTACTGTGCTCTCTCTGGCACATCAATGTCAGCTAATTTCTCTACAGTTCTTACGTAGGCCAAATTATTAGACATGCTAGCCACATAATCCATGCGGTCCGTAAGGGTGACTATTTGTACATAATTCCTAGACTCTGCTAATTTTTCTGTTCCTCTATGCAGATAACCAAATACAGGTTCCACATCTATGATCTCTTCACCGTCAAAAGTTACGCGAAGTCTGAATACTCCGTGAGTACTAGGATGCTGTGGTCCTAAATTGATTGTTACTGGTTCAGTTCGTATGGTTGACATGGAGTTAACCTATAAAGTCCTTTCGTAAGGGGTGTCCGTCAAACCCTTCCCAAAGAAGGATCCTTTTGAGATTAGGATGATTTTTGAATTCTATTCCCATCAAATCCCAAATTTCTCTTTCTTGAAGATCTGCCGACTGCCAAATATCTGTTACCGAATCAATGGAGGGGTTTTCTCGTCCATTGCATTTAACTTTTATGACACAGGATTGATTGTTTCTGAGGGAAGATAGATGATACACAATTTCAAAATACTCAATGTAATCGACAGCACTAATTGCTGTTAAAAAGGAATAATCTAAGCCATCGGGATTTTTAAGTATTTCACATACCTCATGTATTTTTTCCAAAGATACCCAAGCTGCGGTTTCGTCCGAGTAGAGGACGGCGTCATTTAGCGCGTTGTTTATTGATTTTGAAATTTCGTCTCCACTGATAATTTTAGTCAACGTTACCCTCTATTTTTTAAGGAGTAGCGTTTTATTTTTTCGTGGAGCTGCATAATCCCATACAACAGAGCATCGGGTCTTGGCGGGCAACCGGGTACATACACATCAACGGGTATAATGTGGTTCACGCCTGGAACCACGCTATAAGAACCATAATAAGGGCCACCACTTGTAGCACATACTCCCATAGAGATTACCCATTTAGGATCAGCCATTTGTTCGTAGACTCTTTCGATTGCGGGGGCCATTTTCCATGTAACGGTACCGGCTATGATCATAAGGTCCGCCTGCCGTGGGGATGGCCTGAATACTTCCATTCCAAATCGGGATAAATCAAACCTTGACATGGCACTTGCCATCATTTCAAAAGCGCAACAAGCAAGGCCGAACGATAAAGGCCACACTGCAGATTTGCGACCCCAATTTACTAGAGCATCAACAGAAGTCACAGCTATATTTCTGCTTATATCATCAGGAACTTCGATTAGAGGTTCAGATAACGCTTCAGTATGGGTTGCTTTTAGCTCGTTTACGTAATTTCCCTCTTCTCGGTCCAGATCCCAAGTTTTATCATGCAAGGGAATTATCAAAGAGTTGTCTGTATTGTTTGTGTTTACCATGTTCGAATTAACTCCACTCAAGAGAGCCTTTTTTCCAAGCGTAGACCCACCCCAAAACTAAAATACCAATAAATACGGACATTTCCGCTAACACAAACAAGCCGAATTGTGCCGACATTGTGCCGAAAGATGCCGCCCAAGGAAACAAGAAAACTACTTCAACATCGAATATTACGAAAAGTAAGGCAATGCTATAGTAGCGAAAATTAAACTGACTCCATCTTTCAGTTATTGTTTCAAATCCACACTCATATATGCTGTTTTTTACGAAGGATGGTTTCTTTGGCCTAACTTTTAAAAGGGATAGAGCCCACCCTATTAATAACATGCTAGTAGGCACCACAACAGCAAGGGCTGCAAATATGGCAATAACACCGTATTGTGTGAAATATTCATCAGCCATGATTTACACCATTATCTATGAGAATTGTTAATAGTTGCGATAGATTAAAATTTCCCCACTTGTTCGCTACAATTCCATGCGAAAATATAGCACAACGTTCTTTTTTCTAGCAAGTGAAAAAACGCACAAACAACGGCTAACCTTTGTTCATATGCTGGCGACAAATTCTGTAAACTGCAGTTGTCAAATGTGTCATTGCAGTGAAAGAGTGTATTTATACGGGAATCAGGTAAATGAATGAGGATTTGCATCGGGGTGTAATTTGAGAGCAGATTTTGAGTGATGGTTTTGAATCGAAACCAGAAATTCCTTTGGTTCTAAGCAGGTACCAAGACATTTTAGAACCGGCTTTAAGAAACACGGTTTCGGATAGATCATCCTTTCTTTATGACATGCTGAGGTACTGCATGGGGTGGTCAGATGTTGCAGGAGAGCCGTGCGAAATGGAGAAAGGAAAAGGTGTACGTCCTTCATTGTGTCTTTTTACATGTGATGCCCTAGGGGGGGATGTTCAAAAAGCCCTTCCTGCTGCTGTGTCTCTTGAACTAATACATAATTTTTCGCTGATACACGATGAGATACAAGATTTCGATGAAGTGCGCCATCATCGACCTACCCTGTGGACCGTCTGGGGTGTCCCCAAAGCATTAGTAGCGGGGAATGTTATGAGGGTTTTGGCAGAAAGATCCATGTCATGTATGGAATTTGCAGATGCAAAATTGATTTCTCAGTCTTCCTCAATTGTTTCAGAGGCCTGCCTTCAGATGATCGAAGGCCAGTACATGGATATATCCTTCGAGGGATCCAGTAGGATAACAGTCGATCAATACATGGAAATGATTTCTCGTAAGACTGGGGCCCTTCTAAGGTCTTCCGTTCATTTGGGAGCTCTCCTTGGGTCAGGGAGTGATGAGGTGGCAAATTTATTTAGGCGTGTTGGAATTGCTCTTGGCTTCATGTTCCAAATTAGGGACGATATATTAGGAACATGGGGAGAAAGTAAAGCCACTGGCAAACCAGTGGGAGCTGATATAAAGAGAAGGAAGAACACCTTGCCCATTATTCATGCCAGGGAGGCTAAGTCAGGATTGTATGAGAAGGAAATTTCCAACTTATATTCATTAAAATCGTTAAATGATGACGAGGCGGAGCGAGTCTTGGAAATTTTGGATGACACAAAAGCAATGGATTACTGCCAAGGTCTTGTAGGCCATTACGCATTGCAGGTTCATAGTTATATAGAATCTGTAGGGTTTAGTGAGAAGTCAGATAAAGACTTTAAAGAATTAATAGATTTCTTAGTGACCCGAAAATATTAATTGATACCCGGTCGCAATTGAGGTAGAGTTATTCGCAATCGATTATAATGTTAACTCTCGATATAATTTGCGAATAACTCAAGCCGTTGAGGTGGATTGACATATGAGCGTTTCACGCTCGGCAATGGAAGTGTTTACATACGACTTAAAAGTACCTTCCAACTCGTCGCCGGAATTTATTGATATCACTGATGAAGTAGCCGATTTTTTGAAAGGATCGGGTATCTCAAGCGGAATTTTGGTGGTGTTTTCTAGGCATACAACGTCGGCAATTGTGATTCAGGAAAACGAACCGCTTTTACTAGAAGACTTCAAAGACATGCTGGAACGTGCTTCTTCCAAAGATGCCCCGTATAGACACAATGACTTTGATGTTAGGACCGTACATATGCATGAGAATGAATGTCCGAATGGACATTCTCATTGCCAACATCTGGTGCTGGGTTCCAGTGAGACTATCCCAATTATAGAAGGGAAAATGTCACTCGGTGAATGGCAGAGAATATTTATGGTTGAACTTGATGGCATGAAAGGGGAGATGGTTGGGAGTCGGGAAGTTGTCGTTCAAATAGTGGGTTTGGCGTAGAATATAACGGTGCGTCTTGGAAATTCCGCTCAATTTTTAATGCCTGAGGAATATTTTTGACCGCCTAATTCTGCAAATGTTATATTTGATTTTGCATTGTTGACTGATTAACTCAACAAAATTTTGAATGATTTTTAGTGAATGCTGGTTCATCTGCTGCTAGGATGAATAGCTAGTTAAATGAGGAAATCGCTTAAGGAGAGGTCTTAAATGGCTGACCAAAAGGTTATATCTAGGCAAACTGGAGTTGAGGATTCTCAATATAAATGGGGGTTTGAATTAGATATTGAGTCGGAAGTTGCCCCAAAGGGTTTGAATGAAGATATTGTTCGTTTTATATCTGCAAAAAAGAAGGAACCAGAATGGTTGTTGGAGTGGAGGTTAAAGGCTTTTCAACATTGGACTAGTCAAGGGGATGAGGCAGCACCGAAGTGGGCACAGGTTAATTTTGATGAGATAGATTTTCAGGACATCATATATTACGCGGCTCCGAAATCGAGTGACGATGCTCCGAAGAGCTTAGATGAAGTTGATCCGGAACTGATCGAGGCATTTGATAAGTTAGGTATTCCGCTTGAAGAGCAAAAAAAATTATCCGGAGTGGCAGTTGATGCCGTACTAGATAGCGTTTCGGTTGCTACTACCTATCAGGATATGTTGAAAGAGGCGGGGGTAATATTCTGTCCGATTAGTGAAGCAGTGCAAAAGTATCCAGATCTTGTACAAAAATATCTGGGTTCTGTCGTCCCTTACAGTGATAATTTTTATGCAACGCTCAATTCTGCTGTTTTTAGTGATGGGTCTTTTTGCTATGTTCCACCAGGGGTACGTTGTCCCATAGAACTAATGACGTATTTCAGGATTAATGAGGCTGACTCAGGCCAATTTGAAAGAACTTTAATTGTTGCTGATGAAGGTAGTTATGTCAGTTATCTAGAAGGCTGTACTGCGCCCATGAGAAAAAGCCATCAATTGCATGCAGCGGTAGTTGAATTGGTAGCGTTAAAGGATGCGGAAATAAAATATTCGACTCTACAAAATTGGTATCCAGGGGATAAGAACGGCGAAGGAGGTGTATTCAATTTTGTTACTAAGCGAGGAGCAGCCAGAGGAGAAAACTCCAAAATATCTTGGACTCAAGTTGAGACAGGGTCAGCCATTACATGGAAATACCCGAGCGTAATTCTCCAAGGGGATAATTCAGTGGGAGAGTTTTATTCGGTTGCTTTGGTCAATAATTACCAACAAGCCGATACTGGTACCAAGATGATCCATGTCGGTAAAAACACTAAAAGTACCATCATTGCCAAGGGAATATCTGCAGGAAAGGCTGAAAATACATATAGAGGGCAGGTGTCTATATTACCTGGTGCAGATAACGCTAGGAATTTTACCCAATGTGATTCCTTGTTGATTGGTGATGAATGTGGAGCTCACACAGTTCCATACATAGAGGTTCGCAATCCAACTGCACAAATGGGGCATGAAGCTACTACATCTAAGGTAAATGATGATCAACTTTTCTATCTTCAACAGAGAGGAATAGATTTGGAAGAATCGAACTACATGATAATTAACGGGTTTTGTCGTGGGATATTTAAGGAGCTTCCATTTGAATTTGCTATGGAAGCATCACAATTGCTGCGAGTAAGTTTGGAAGGTACGGTAGGTTAAATGTCAAAGATTGATAAATTAATTGAAGTTAAAGATCTTCGTGTATCTGTTGAAGACACAGAAATACTTAGAGGAATAAATTTAAGTATTGGTGAAGGAGAAGTGCACGCAATTATGGGGCCAAATGGTTCTGGCAAGAGTACTCTCGCCAATGTTATTGCGGGCAGGCCAGGCTACAGTGTCACGGGTGGAGACATTGTTTACAAAGGCAAGAGTCTGCTGGAAGTAGATCCTGAAATAAGGGCCAGGGCAGGAATATTTCTCGCTTTTCAATATCCAGTGGAGTTACCAGGCGTTAGAACTTGGCAGTTTTTAAAAGCTGCAATTGATGCTGTCCGAAAAGAAAATGGTAAAGACGAACTTAGTGTGAGGGAATTTGACCAACTCCTTGAAGAAAAACGGGAGCTAGTTGAAATGGATCCTGATCTTGTGAAGCGATCAGTGAATGAAGGATTTTCTGGAGGGGAAAAGAAGCGCAATGAAATTCTTCAATTGGCTCTTTTAGATCCCTCTTTAGCACTGCTAGATGAAACGGACTCTGGATTGGACATAGACGCCCTTCGAATCGTATCGCACGGGGTAAATATATTTAAGAGTCCTCAGAAATCTGTTTTGATTGTGACCCATTATCAACGTATTCTGGATTACATTACGCCCGATTATGTACATGTGCTGGTGGATGGTCAGATAGTAAGATCAGGCGATAGCAAATTGGCATTAGAACTGGAGGAAAAAGGTTATGAATGGGTGAGGGAATCTGCTGGTGAAGAGGTCAATACTTAATGCAAGATACCATCACGATTGCGGATCAATATGAGGAGGATTTCCAAAACCTTGGTTCTACGCTGCCTGAGTGGTCTTCCGAATTCAGAAAAGAAGCGATGCTTGCCTTCAAGCAGATTGGATTGCCAGTACATAGGAAAGGCAATGAAAAATGGAAATATACAAGCGCCAGACCAATTGCGGAACCTCAATACTCATTGGCTAAATTTGAGGAAATTGATCTGGATACCATCAAGAGGACTTCGCCATGGCATGATTCATGGCTTAACGTAGTTTTCGTTAATGGTCAATATCAAGGAACTTTTTCTGAAAATAATTCCCCAACTATACAAGTCTCCAACATAGCGGCGAATGATTTGGCCCGGGATGTTGTTGATTCAGTTGGTGGAATTGTTGATTACTCAGATGATGGGTTTGCTGCCTGGAACAGCGCCTTTATGTCAGATGGTTCAATAATCACTGTCCCAGATGGAGACAATTCTGGAACAGTGATTAACTTAATTTTTTTTAACCAAGGTGTGCCTGAAACTGTAAATCATCCTCGCGTTTTGGTGAAGACAGGAAGAAATTCAAACGTTAGCGTGATAGAAAATTATGTAGGCGGCGGAGAACATCGTACACTCACCAATTCGGTCTCTGAAATATATGTAGGTGAAAGTTCGACCGTCAATCACTATCGTCTAATGAGCGAGACAGATCATACATACGATGTTGGATATGGGAGAGTTAAGATAGCTACCGATGGTAGATTTAATTCAAGGGCGTTTTTCCGCGGTTGTGGGATTGGACGTTATGACTTGAATGTGTTGGTCGACGGAGAAAATGCTTCCTGTGATTTGCAGGGGCTATATTTTACGAGCGGTAACCAGCATATGGATAACTTTATAAATATTGATCATTCCAGACCGCATTGCCAAAGTAATTTGTTCTACAAAGGTATATTGGATGGTAATTCGAGGGCTGTGTTTGGCGGTACGGTTCTCGTTAGAAAAGAGGCACAGAAGACTGATTCTATCCAGTCAGACAAGAATTTGATTTTATCACCAAATGCTGAAGTGGATAGTAAACCGGCCCTTTTTATTTACGCGGATGATGTGAAATGCGCCCACGGTGCCACAGCCGGAAATATAGACGCAGATACAGTTTTTTATATGAGAAGTAGAGGAGTGGATCTAGAGGCCGCAAGCCGACTAATAATATACGGGTTTGCTGGTGAAGTGATTGATAAGGTAGAAATTGAAGAACTTAGGTCTTACCTAGAAGAGGCTTTTCTTACATCTTTGCCCAGTCATAGATTCGAATTTTAGTATGTATGATCTAGAAGATTTGTACCAAGAAATTGTGATGGATCACAATAGGAGACCTCGTAATTTTGGCGAGCTAAAGGAACCTACTACTACAGCAGATGGATTCAATCCGCTTTGCGGTGACCAGATAACTCTCCAATTATCCTTAGAGGATGGGGTGGTTGTCGATGTAGCATTCAATGGAGTGGGATGTGCAATATCTAAGTCTTCAGCATCTATGATGACTGAGGAGCTGAAAGGTAAAACACTCGAGCACGCTGAAAATTTATTTGAAGCATTTCGAAAAATGATCACGAGGACCCCAGGGGAGTCATACGATTCTGACCTACTGGGAGATCTTGAAATATTGCAGGGAGTTTCACAATATCCGGCCAGGATAAAATGTGCGACGCTTGCTTGGCACACTCTTCATTCTGCAATTCAAGATGGAAATGAGGTCGTATCTACGGAGTAGTTACTTTTATCAGGTGAGGTGAACTATGCATGTGCCTATTAAAGTTGATTATGGAGTAAGAGCGCTAGTAGATCTGGCGATGTATGGTTCTGATGGTAAGTCATTGAGATCGGCAGAAATTTCCGAAAGGACAGCTATTCCTAACGCATATTTAGCTCAGGTATTGCACTGTTTAAAAAAAGCCGGACTTGTCAAAAGCACGAGAGGACCACACGGGGGACATGAATTAGCGGTAGATCCCGACACAATTCAAATAAGTTCCGTTATGGAAGTTTTGGACGGTAAGGATAATTTAATCAATTGCTTGGATGATGATGGGTTTTGTGTGCATTCTCCCTATTGTGCTCAAAAGGAAATATGGATGACAGTTGAAGACGCAATCCATGGGGTTCTCTCGGCGATTACAGTATCCGACCTGGCTCGAAGAACCGAATTCATTAAATTGCAGATATAGATTAATGGTGATATCAATTTCTCGGAGTGTATGAATTAATGTTTGATGTCGAAAAAATAAGATTGGATTTCCCTATACTCGCTAAGGAAATTTTTGGCAATCCTCTGGTTTATTTAGATAATGCTGCGACTAGCCAAAAACCTCGTCAAGTTATTGATGCATTGGTCGATTATTATGAAAATTTCAACGCTAATGTGCATAGAGGGGTCCATACGCTAAGCATGGAGGCCACGGATAAATATGAGGACGCGAGAGAGAAAGTGTCGTCCTTTATTAATTCTGAATCTTCAGATTCCGTTATATGGACAAGGAATGCTTCAGAAAGTTTAAACCTTGTGGCCTATTCATGGGGGGAAAACAACATTAACGAAGGCGATGAAATTTTGCTAACCCCAATGGAGCACCATAGTAATTTGGTTCCATGGCAAGAACTGGCGCGAAGGAAAAATGCAGATATAAAGTTCATACCAATGTTGGAAAATGGAACTTTGGATATGGATAGAGTGGATGATTTGATAACAGAAAAGACAGCTTTGGTGTCAGCAGTTCACATGTCAAATGCCCTTGGCACGATCAACCCAGTTAGAGAATTGGGGGTGAAAGCTCATAGAATGGGGGCCAAGATTTTAGTGGATGGAGCCCAAAGTGTTCCTCATATGCCCACTGATGTTCAGGAATTAAACTGTGATTTTTTGGTGTTCTCTGGTCATAAAATGTTAGGCCCAACTGGTATAGGGGCTTTATATGTTAAGAAGGAGATTCTTGAATCAATGGAACCTTTCCTAACTGGGGGTGAGATGGTGTTGGAAGTCTCTTATGAAGAGGCCTCTTGGGCTGACTTACCAATGAAATTTGAAGCCGGTACTCCTAACATAGCTGATTCGATAGGGCTTGGTAGCGCAGTGGATTATTTGAATGTTTTAGGTATGGAAAATGTAAGGGAACATGAGAAAGATTTGACCACTTATGCTTTAAATAGATTTAAGAATGCAGATTTGGAAGGACTCGATTTATTTGGGCCAGACGACCCAAATATCAGGGGTGGAGTATTCTCCTTTAATACTCCGGATGTGCATCCCCATGATTTAGGTACATTTCTAGATAGGATTGGTATCGCTGTCAGGACTGGTCATCACTGTGCGATGCCATTGGTGAGGAGTTTAGGGGTTGCTGCAACTGCAAGGGCAAGCTTTTACTTGTACAACACAAAAAAAGAGGTCGATATTTTGGTAGACGGAGTAACAGAGGCATTAAGGTATTTCAGGGATGGACCGAACTAAAATAGACGATATATATAGAGATAGGGTTATCCTTGATCATTGTAGAAATCCTCGAAACATTTCGCCCATTGAACATTACGATCTATTAGGGGATGCTGTAAATCCTTTTTGTGGTGATGAGGTTCATTTTCAAATAGGTTTGTCGGACGAGGTAATTGAGAACGTCAGATTCACTGGTGATGGATGTGCCATAAATATGGCCTCAGGATCCTTATTGTCCGAAGCAGTGAAGGGTTTAACTACTGAGGAAGCGTCTGAATTATCTATAAAATTTGTTGAATCAATGAGGAAATCTATTGATCAAGATGTTGACCAGCAATTTATAGGGGAGCTTTCAGCTTTGATAAGCGTCAGACATTTTCCTGTCAGAATAAAATGCGCCTTATTAGCCTGGTCCGCCCTTGAGGATGCTCTATCAACAAAGGCATAATTTAACGATCTAACCACACCTTTTCCCAGTGCGTATATTCGAATCCAGAAAAATTCGGGTGAATATTTTTCAGATCTTCTGTCCAGGCCCACAGGTTTTTTTGAGTTGCAGGCATGAACCTGTAAGATTTTTCGAGTAATTGACTATTAATTTTGTTTATAATCTTTGAACGTTTTTCAAAAATGTATTCCTGAGATTGTTTTTCTATCATTTCATCGAGCTGTAAGTTTTGGTGGTTGGTGGTATTCCATTTGCCTTTACTGTGAAGTATAGGAATAACAAAAGCGTTAGTAGATGAATGAGGAAAAGTTGGACCCATTAAAACCTGGAAATCACCTCCTTTCCATTGCAGTTCTGTGTATTGTCGTCGGTTGACATAATGGATTGTTGGTTGAAAGCCAGCCAGGCTTAGATGCTGGGATGTGATTTCTACACTTTTCTTGAATTTTGCACCAAAATCACTGGTGATGATGTCAATGGGAACCATTTGCTCGAAGGGTTCAGATTGTTTGTAGGGGGAGAAGTAAGGCTCCCATACAGATCTTTCTGGAATCCATGAGGAGTGCGATGCGGCAAAACCCAATGAAAAAAAGGCCTGGTTATTCCAGGCTTCTTTGATAATTTCATCAGGGTTTATATTGTTTCTTGCTGCTGATCTTATATCGAAGTCATTGAATGGATAGATCGCAGTGTTAAATGCTATTTCGAATCCTTGTCCGGGAGCCGGATCCGCAAAAGATATATCCATTTTCGCGGAATGTTGATCGATGTTGTACACATCAATTAATCCCACACTATAGGCACTTAATCTTGTTTGCTGGTCTGGGAGAATGTGAAATTCAATAGCATCCAGATATGGAGGATTAGGAATAGAATAGGAATTTTCAAGTATCGAATACGAGTTTTCCGAAAGTTTTGATAATTTCCAAGGACCGGATCCGACGAGAGAACCTGAATCGGTATAATTTGAATTTTCTGAATGTGATTTTGAAATTAATTTAGATCTTCCGTCCGCTAAAGAGATAAAAATATCAGCATCAGGAGCATGTAGATTAATTTGGAGTTGCCCTTTGTCAGGCTTACTTTCGACGCTATGGATCATATGAAAGCGGTCTGCATTTTTGTTATTTATATTCATTTGTCGTTCTAGGCTGAATTTTATGTCTTCAACTGACATGTTTCCCAGATCTTTTGAATCAATGGATTGCCAAGTAACATCAGGGTCAATATTGAAAATAAAGGTTTTACCATCAAGCATTTCCCAAGATTGACAGGTATCACATTCGGTGGCTTTGGACGGTAAAACGATATTTGGACCACTACTGAATTTCAAAAGGCGTTGGTATATTACGCCGATACCCCATGTCGAATAGGATGCCGAATAATTTTGATGAGGATCTAACGAACCAAAATAATCTTTCGAAGCTAATTTTAGGCTTCCTCCTTTTTTTCCTCCTAAGGGTATATTTGCTTCGTTATTCACCTGTGTGATTAATGCAGTTGTGGACACTATATCTGCATTATTTGATGAGAGTGATGTAGTGGGTTCCTTATTTGCTAGAGTTGTAGGTGTTGGGAAAACAGTTGGTACTATTTCAGCTTTTGAGATTTGGGGTTCGTCAATATTATCTATAGTTGAGGGATTTATTAACGTCTCAGGAGTTATTTGAGATTGAGATGTTTGCCCAGAGCATGCCAGGAATATACCTATGGAGACAAATAATGATCCAAGGAAGATCTGTATGTGATAAGTATTAACCAAATGCGCTACCTGAATGTTTAGTCATTAATCATTTAAGTAGTATAATCAACGCCGTTTCCGTATGAAATCTATTTATTAATATTTCTATATGCTAATCGATACCCACGTACATTTAGATTCTTTTTCTGATGATGAAATTGCTGCGATCTTAGACCGAAGTCGAGAGGCAGGTGTAGGCTTTGTGATATGCGCGGGGACGACTGTTGCATCCTCAATTCGCTCTGTGGCTTTATCACGTATGTATAGTTCTTTTTTTTCTGGAGTGGGTGTTCATCCCATGGATATAACTGAACCATTGGTCGAGGTGGATTACAAAGCATTAAGTGATTTGGCGAAGGCTGAAGAAAAAGTGATAGTTATGAGTGAAATTGGATTGGACTATATGGACGGTATGCCTGATAGAGCTTGGCAATTTCCGGCGTTTAGAGAGCAAATAAATATTGCCAGAAATCTGAACTTGCCTATCGTTTTTCACAGTAGAGAAGCTCATAAGGACTGTTTTCGAGTTTTGAGAGAAGAAAAGGGTTATGAGGTAGGGGGTGTGATGCACTATTTTCAAGGCAGCTTGGAAGAGGCCAAAGAAGTTATAGATATGGGATTTTACATATCTATAGCAAGGCCAATCTTTCGACTACCTCACCTACAAGAAGTAGTTTCCAAAATCCCAATGGAAAATATAGTTATAGAAACAGATTCAGCGCCACAACCTTTCAAGAAAAACAGAGATAATTGGACCGAGCCTCGTTACCTTAGACCTATTACCGAAAAAATTGCTGAACTGAAAGAGATGGATGTGATGAGCGTTGAAACTGCGCTGTTTCAAAACACTAAAAACCTTCTTTCTTCTCAATGGGATGTCGTTGAAAAGTATGTGCCTGAATTTTAGTCAACCATGGAATTTGTGAAATAAGGCCCTATTATCATCAACCATGGAAGTAATATCCATGACATAAACCATCCGATAACAGAAGGTATGATGGCTTTCGCAAGGCTAATGTTGTGGGTGACTTTTACACCGTTGGTAACTGTCGCTAGCAGCCATATTAAAGATGCTAATAGTATGTAGTCCCCGATTAAAGGAATTGTGGCGAAGATTAATCCAACTCCAGGTCCGTAGGCTATCCCTGTACTACGAATTGTCTCTCTGAACTCTGCTTCGCCGCCGAGGAGGCCACATAAAGTGTTATTGATGAATGACCACATCATCATTCCTACAAAAATGGTTGAGAATGCTACTGCCATCATCTGTAACCGAGCAAAATCACTTTCAGGGTTAATCACAGTACCTTTGTAATGCAGGTATATTGCACTTGAAAAAGCAGCGATAGCTACAGTTCCCAGCGATTGGATTACAAGTTCGGGTCGGTTGCGAAATTCTGGATAAATATGCTTATTTAAAATAGCAGCCTTAATTATATTTTCTATCATGACTTTTTTATCGCAACTACCTATATATTTTTTAGATTCCGACAAATAGGTAATAATGGTGTAGAATCTTTAAGTCCTAAAATCCTAGCATATATGGTGTAATTCTCATCGACTCTTCGATCCTAACCCAAGGCGCTTATCTTACAGTTATCGGGATGGGCACTGCAGTTTTATTACTATTAGTATTGATAGCATCAATACTACTTACGAAATACGTCTCTAACAAAATAGATCCTCCATTTATTCCTCCAACTTCTGAACAGAAGGAAGAGATTGCTAGGATGGCAAAAGCCGCCGCAGTGGCAGTCGCATATCATACCCTTAGGCGGCATGGCCAGGAAGCAGATTCTGAAACATAAATATTTTCCAGATCAGGTTATAGTGTGCTCAGGTGATAGAACAGCTAATTGATTTTATAAAAACTACGGGTTTAGCCAATATGGATTGGCGAGATGTAGTTATGATATGTGTCGGTCTGTCATTTATATATCTTGCGATAAAAAAAGATTGGGAACCATATGAGCTGCTGCCAATTGGCCTCGGGATAATCGCTGCTAATTTGCCTTTGACAGGTCTAATAACACCACCTACGAGCGATTCTTTGAACCAAGAGGCTGGAATATTTGGAATCTTTTTTCATTATGGGTTGTCTTTTTGGAATATATTGCCCCCAATTATTTTCCTTGGGATCGGGGCTTTGACCGATTTTGGCCCAGTGATAGCCAATCCTAAAACATTGCTCCTAGGTGCTGCGGCCCAGATTGGTATATTTATAGCTTTTTGGGGTGCCTTAATTACCGGGTCACTTGGGATGAATTTTGGGATTGAAGAAGCGGCATCAATTGGAATTATTGGTGGCGCCGACGGCCCTACTACTATATTCTTATCGGCTCGTCTGGCACCTGACATATTAGGTATAACCGCCGTTATCGCATATTCCTACATGGCAGCGGTTGCCTTTATTCAGCCTCCTTTAATGAAGCTATTTACAACAGAAAAGGAGCGGCAAATAATTATGCGACCGCTCAGAGAAGTATCGAAGCTTGAAAAACTAATTTTCCCGAACGTGGCTCTTATCGCAATCATATTGGTAGTTCCTAAATCGGCCCCTTTGATAGCAATGTTTATGATAGGGAATTTATTTAGAGAAAGTGGAGCAGTACCGCGTTTGACAAAATCAGCTTCTAACGAGATTTTGAATATTGCCACTATTTTCCTTATGATCACTGTAGGTACCCAGCTTACTGCAGATAGAGTATTCGATTGGCAAACCATCGTTATATTACTTCTCGGGCTAGTTGCTTTCTCATGCGGTACCATAGGAGGAATATTATTCGCAAAGATCATGAATCTGTTCTTGAAGGAAAAAATAAATCCTCTTATCGGTTCAGCTGGGGTGTCCGCAGTGCCGATGGCAGCCCGTATTTCACACCATATGGGTCAACAGGCCAACCCTAACAATTTTTTGTTACCCCATGCTATGGGCCCGAACGTCGCAGGCGTTATAGGATCTGCAGTTATCGCGGGTGTTTTCATTTCTTTGGTGGTGTAGCAGATGAAAATTCGAGTGGAAGGTAAATGGTATTTCGTTGAGGTAGAAGACTCTTCTTCTGATCCTGCTGTGGTTTTAGTGGATGGACAAAAATTTGAGGTCAAGTTACAAGACACCGCCTCTTTAATCGAGTCTGAAAAGCCTTCTGATGAGAACACATCTAAATCTGGAACGATGATGGGAAATGGACAAGAATTTAAAAGTCCTATGCCTGGTACGGTAATCACGATTTTGGTTAGAATCGGACAAGAAGTCAAAGTTGGCCAAGACATGATTGTTTTGGAGTCTATGAAGATGCAGCAGACTCTTAAGGCGGATACTAATGGTACGGTTGTTGATATAGCGGTGTCTGAGGGCGATCAGATATTAGATGGCGACCTTATTCTTCTAATTAAATAACTATTGGTCCAAGTCTTTTAATGCGGATTCGGCAATTCGCAACTCTTCTGTCTCTCTCACGGGATGAATAAGATTCACAGCCAATTGCAGCTCTCTTTGGGCTTCCTGGATATTGCCTTCGGTTTTGTATATTAATCCCAGATAAAGATGAGTGCCACCCAAATCAATATCTAAAGTCATCGCCTTTTGTAGATCTTTTTTGGCTAACTCAAATCTTTCTAGGTGATAATAAGCTGCACCTCTAGATTTATAAGCTATGGCGAGATCAGGCATCCTCTTGATTAGAGTAGAAAATGCGTTAACTGATTCAGTGAACTGCTCTGCTCTCAGTAAATTGAGACCTCTGTTGTAGAGAAAAAGAGCTTCAATTTCTGGGGTTGGAGTTGCTTTTGCAGGTTCTGACGGAGTTTTAGTAGGAGATTCTTCAATTTGAATTACTGTAGGTAGGGGTATTTCTGTGGCTGCAGAAAAAGTAGTGGTGTTTGAGTTATTATCACAAGATATAAACAAAGAAACTGTAACCAGCGCTATACCTAAAGTCGTACGGAAAGGCTTTATAATTTTCAGATTGGATTTTTGTAACATGTGATTTAGAAAATTTTGTGTCGCGAGGAGTCTATTAGAAGATTAATTCTAACAGTTTATTTAAAGTGGAGGACGCATTGATAAGAACTCTTGAAGATAAAACACCAGTAATTCATCCTACTGCTTTTGTGAGTGAGGCAGCATATGTAGTGGGAGATGTAGAAATAGGTGAAGGTTCTAGTATCTGGCCTGGGACTGTTATACGTGGAGACAGTGGGAAGGTGAAAATTGGCAAATACACCAATATTCAAGATAACTCTGTAGTTCATGGGGATGCCGATTTAGAGATTGGTGACTATGTAACTGTAGGGCATAGGGTTATGTGCCATGCTAAATTTATAGGACATCAGTCCCTCATTGGAAATGGATCCATACTTAATGATGGGGTGATCATTGGTGAAAACAGTGTTGTTGGTTCAGGTGCTATGTTGTTGGAAAACATGGATATACCGGAAAAATCTATTGTTGTTGGTATGCCTGGAAGGGTTAGAGGAGAGGCTCAACAAAAACATTTTGATCTTCAGGAGGAGTTGGCAAAACTTTACTCCGATAAGGCCAAGAGATATAAGAATCAGGGGAATTTGGAATAATATATGTCAGGAGATAATTAGTGGGGATCCATGTTCAGGGTGGGGGATAATGCTTACTTCTGACCCATAGATGGCTTCAATGTTATTTTTTGTTAACACTTCTTCAGGGGTTCCGTCTACAGCGACAATACCTTCAGAGAAAAGAATAACTCGATCGCTGAATTGGGCCGCTATATTTAGATCGTGGATTGCTAAAATAGTTGCACCATCATTTGACTTTTGATCATGTATTTTTTTTATCAAGCTCATTACTTTCGTCTGGTGTGATATATCTAGGTTCGAAGTTGGCTCGTCCAAGAGCATTATTGGTGAGCGTTGCGTCATGGCTAAAGCTAACATTATTCTTTGCCTTTCTCCACCTGAGACTTCACCTAACTTTCTTTGAATAAGATGATCTATTTCAGTAAGGTCTATGGATTCTTGTGCAATTTTGAAATCTGCTGCTGATTCCCATTGCAGTAATTTTAAGTGAGGGTTACGCCCCAGCATTATGAAATCAGTAATGCCCATTTCCAGCGGTAAATTTGGGTTTTGGGGTACCAATGATATTAAAAGAGCCCTTTCTTTATGACTAAGATTCTCGCTCAACTGATCGTAGATATGAATCTGTCCGGAAGCTGGTTCTAACACCCCAGAAATCAACTTGAGAAGCGTTGTTTTGCCAGCTCCGTTAGGCCCAACTAGAGAAACCAATTGGCCCGGGACAAAGTCTAAATTAATTTTTTTTATGACATCCTCATGGCCGTAGTTATAAGAAACGTCTTGTATTTTAATAGCCATTTTCTATTGTCCTTTTGGACTTTAGTAACAGGTAAACAAAGAAAGGAGATCCTACTAATGCAGTTATGATACCGACCGGTAATTCGACTGGACTTATAATGGTCCGAGCTGTTAAGTCTGCAAGAACTAGAAAAGCGGCCCCAGCGATTCCTGAAAGTGGCAAAATCGTTCTGTAATCAGTACCCCATAACAGGCGAATCACATGAGGTGCTATCAATCCCACAAATCCTATCAACCCACTAAATGAAACTGCAGCTGAAGTCATCAAAGTTGCTGAGATTATTAGAACTCGTTTGGTCTTCTCCACGTCCACCCCTAGTGATTCTGAATAATATTCTTCGAGTTGCATAGTGTTCAATATTCGGCTGTACCCTAAAATAAATATTGTTCCCACTGCCATGTATGGAATCATTAATATTGAATGATTCCATTGAGCTCTAATAAATCCACCCATAAGCCAGCTTAGCAATGGTCTCAAGTCTGGATCACTTCTTAACATAAGAATTCCGGTAATTGCGGTGGCAAATGCACCGATAGCTAAACCTGCTAATAGCAGAGTGGATAGTTGGGTATCTCCAGAGTTATGTGAGATGAGGTAGGCTATATAAACAGCTGCAAGTCCGCCACAAAATGAGGCAACAGGAAGAAGGCTGAAATATCCATATGTAAAGGGCAGTCCTGTTAAAAACACCAAGGTGGCCCCAAGTGAGGCTCCAGATGCTACTCCAATGAGATAGGGGTCTGCTAAAGGATTTTTAAATAAACCTTGGTAGGTAGCCCCTGAAATTCCTAGGGATGCCCCTACTAGTAAGGCTAGTACAACTCTTGGGAATCGTATGTCCCAGATTATTGTATGTGATGACGGGGTCAGATGATCTGACCCTTGGAAAAAAAATAATTTGGAAAACAAAATCGAGAATATGGAAAAAGCAGGTATGTACACGGAACCGATGGCCACTGCGGATAGGGCACAAGCCGCAGTTATGAATATCCCAATCAATATTTTTTTCCAAGGATAGGTATAGGCTGATAGCAAATCCCTATCGCCTGTGCTTTCTAGCGGTTTCATTTAAACAAACCTGGGTAAAACTCAAACGCAAGGTCTTCTACACCTAATATAAATCTTGGACCTGAAATACCAAGATAATCGTCATTTGCTTTGAAGACAGACTTATTTTTTACTGGTAATAAATTTTGGAAAGCTGGATTTGTATAGATCAATTCTGGGTTGGAACTAATTATGAATTGTGGATTCCTATCTATTATCACTTCTGGACTAAGTTGTCCGTAGTTGTCGACGTCATTGGCTATATTTTGAAGTTTCAAGAGGTTGAATACATTTCCCATTAGCGTGTTGCTCCCAGGAGTCCACAAATCACCCACATCTTGAAATACAGAGGGTCCAGAGTGGTAAGAGCTTAGGACTGACTCTATTTTCCCAACTCTATTTTCAAAGTTTTTCGCTAGTGATTCAGCCTCGTTAGGAGAACCAGTAATTTGTCCCCATATTCGGAAAGTATTTGCCATTTTCATCAGATTGTCATCAACAGACTCAAGCAAAAGAACTTTGAGCCCAGCTTTTTCTAATTCTTCTTTAAATGTTGGATAGAACAGGAAAACTAAATCTGGTTCTAGGGCCACGATGCGTTCAATGTTCATATTGAACGCATCTCCTACCTTTTCGATATTTGCTACTTCTGCTGGATAAGAGACCCAGCTGTGGGTTCCTATTATTCTGTGCCCCTGTCCAATTTTAAAAATAGTTTCGACCGCTGCTGCATCATAGGCGACTATCCTCTCAGGTGGTTGAGTGAAAACGATGTCTTCACCATTTCTATCTATAACGGTGAGTGGAAATTCAGCAACTAATGTTTGGGTAGGTTCAGGGGTTGGAACAGGAAAATATTTATTTTGCCGTTTTCCTTTTTTGTCGGCTGACCCTATTTCTTTAAGAACTGTAGTGGGTATTATCGCAGCAATAGGGGTTGCGGGAAGTAATTGGTTATAGGTTTTAGTAGGAGCTGGTAGCGGTGTTGAGGCAGGAGCGGCAGGATTTGGATTTTTAGGATCAGTACTTGAGCATGCAAAGGTAGCTAAAATAAAGGCAATGGTTAGGGAGCAAGACAATAAGATCTTTTTGAGCAATTTATTTTCCTTTCTATTATAAGACTTTTTAAATTTGGTCTTTAGCAGGAAAATAAATGGCCCACATGCATTTGTGGGCCGGCGGGAGGGTTTGTGTATCAACCCGGCCTTTCCGCGAAGACCTAGATGATGGTACTTAGTGGTTGACCGGACTTGTCTTATGAAAGACCTACCGTTGCGGGACAGTGTCGGACTTTGACCGACTTCCTCTTTTAAACCCTAAAGGGCACTTGCACCATGAATATATTCAATTTTTAACCCCCCCATAAAACCATGAGGGGTGTGTTCTTGTCAATTTATCTGAATTTACTCTTCTATAATTCCTTGAGGTTCTTCTAGTCCATTTATATCACTGTCTAAAATGGAAATATCTGAACCATCCTCCAAAGCTGGTGGAGGTGGGGAGTCAGGCAGTTGTGCGGTGTCAAACATTTTGTCCAGTTCAGCCACTCCCAACTTCTCCCTTCCCTCTTCTGTAATGTCATAGCGGGCTGGAATTAGTCGTCCGATTATTACATTTTCCTTCAATCCGGACAGAACATCTCTTTTTCCAGTGACTGCTGACTCAGTTAAAACTCTGGTTGTTTCTTGGAATGAAGCAGCTGCTAAGAAACTATCCATATGTAGAGAGGCCCGAGTTATTCCCAATAATATGGGTACAGCAGTGGCAGGGTCTCCGCCTTCAGCAATTACCTCACCGTTTTTCTCCTCAAATTCCTTTCGATCCATTGGATCTCCAGGTAGGAATTCTGTGTCTCCTGCCTCATTGACTTGCACTCGCCTTAGCATCTGTCTGATGATGGTTTCAATATGTTTGTCATGTATTGGTACTCCCTGTGATCGGTATACCTTCTGCACTTCTTCAATCAAATAGGATTGAACGGCCTCTCTTCCCTGGATTTCCAGAATTTGCTGAGGGTTTTTAGGTCCTGAAGTAATGGCTTGCCCTGCCTCAACTTCATCACCTTCAGTTATTTCTAGGTGCGATGCTGCCGGAATTGCATACTCTCTTTGTTCTTCGTCTGTCCAGGTAATTGTTATTGTCGAACCATCGATTCCGACCGTTCCTGAATTACGAGCGTGAATTACCGAATCGTCCTCAGAGTTTTTGGCAGTTGCGATCGGGGTTCCAATTATTACTGTGCTGCCCTTTTTTACGGTAGCTTTATAACCGTCTAGGTTATATTCATCCACCAATTCTTCCGAATTTATTATGCGGACGGTACGACCCTCAGGGGTTTCAATTATTTCAGCCTTTCCTGAAATTTCTGATAATACTGCCGCGCCGCGCGGGGATCTCGCTTCAAATAATTCTTCAACTCTGGGTAGACCACTTGTTATATCTGCTCCAGCTACGCCACCAGTGTGGAAAGTTCTCATTGTCAATTGGGTACCTGGTTCCCCAATACTTTGAGCAGCTATTATTCCGACTGCATCCCCAATCATTATCGGTTGTAAATTAGCCAGAGATAGGCCATAGCACAGTTTACAAAGCCCCTTTTCAGCTTGGCAGGATAGTGGAGATCTTACTTCCACCATATTGACTTTCAATTCTTTTAAGGTGTCAATATCCTCTTCTTTTAAGGGTTGGTTGGCTTCTATGATTATTTCACCAGTTTCTGGGTTTGCAATTGGCACGGCTGTGTATCTATATTTAATCCTGTCATAGAACAAGTCTTTTAATGTGTCGTCGTGATAGTCCTCTACCACAATTCCTTGGGTTGATCCACAGTCTTCTATGGTAACTATCACTTCTTGAGCAACGTCTATGAGTCTTCTGGTAAGGTATCCACTATCCGCTGTCCTTAATGCTGTGTCAGCTAGCCCTTTTCTTGCTCCATGAGTCGAAATAAAATATTCAAGGACAGTTAATCCTTCCCGAAAGTTGGATTTTATTGGCCTATCAATTATTCGGCCTCGTGGATTAGACATAAGGCCTCTCATTCCCGCCATTTGCCTAATTTGTGCTATGTTTCCTTTAGCTCCTGAGTTGGCCATCATGTAAATTCCTCCGTAGTTCGGGAGGTCTTCGGCTATAACTTGGGTTAGTTTATCGTTTGCATCAGTCCATATTCTGACCGTAGCATTGTAACGTTCATCTTCCGTTATCAATCCGTCCATGTATTGCTCTTCAAGCTGATTCACTGCTTCCTCAGCTTCACTCACGATATCTGCCTTCTTCGTCGAAACTTTCACATCGTTAATTGCTATAGAAACACCTGATTTTGACGAGTTCCTGAATCCGAGATTTTTAATATCGTCCAAGACTACGGCAGCTTCCTCGTTCCCCAACAGTCTGAAACAGTTACCAGTTATCTCTTTCAGTTTGTTTCTTTCGACTTCTTCGTTTACGTACGGTAAATCCTTTGGAAGGACATTATTAAATAGAATCCGCCCAACGGTAGTGTCCATTAATTCCCCGGACTCGTTACGGGCATGTATGGGAGCTCTAAGAGCTATCGCACCCACTTCGTGGGCCAGTATCGCATCTTCAAAACTGGCAAATCGCTTTCCAATGCCATGTGCGTTTTCATCGATGGAAGTCATGTAATAACACCCAAGAACCATATCTAAGGAAGGGGTGACGATAGGTTCCCCCGAGCTTGGAGCCAGCATGTTAAAGGTACTCAGCATCAGCTTTCTTGCTTCTAGTACTGCGATCCTCGATAGAGGGACATGTACTGCCATTTGGTCCCCATCAAAGTCCGCATTGAAGGCTGTACACACCAATGGATGAACCCGTATTGCACTTCCTTCTATAAGGACTGGTTCAAAGGCTTGTATTCCGAGCCTATGCAGAGTTGGGGCACGGTTCAGTAATACGGGACGTTCTTTGACGACTTCCCCTAGTATTTCCCAAACTTCTGATCTATTGCGCTCTGCTAGTCTTTTAGCACTTCTTATATTGTGTGCGTAGCCTTTCAAAACTAGTCGATGCATTACAAATGGTTTAAATAATTCTAATGCCATTCGCCTAGGTAAACCACATTCGTTTAACTTCAATTCAGGTCCTGCAATAATTACGGATCTTCCACTATAGTCGACACGTTTCCCCAGCAAATTTTGTCTGAACCTTCCTTGTTTTCCTCTCAGAAGGTCTGATAAAGATTTGAGTTTATGGTTATGGCTTCCTGCTACAGCCCTGCCTCTCCTTCCATTGTCTATCAACGCATCCACCGATTCTTGGAGCATACGCTTTTCGTTTCGTATGATAATCTCAGGTGCCTGTAATTCTATAAGGCGGCTAAGCCTATTATTTCGATTTATTACCCTTCTATAGAGATCATTTAGGTCGCTGGTGGCAAACCTACCACCATCCAGTTGAACCATTGGCCTCAAATCTGGCGGTAGAACTGGTAAATTGGTTAGGATCATCCATTCCGGCCTGTTCGTGCTTTTCCGGAATGATTCAACTACACGTAGTCTTTTGATAGCCTTTTTTCTTCTCTGACCAGAGGTGGATTGCATTTCCTCTTGTAGCTCATCCCGAAGTTCATCAAGGTCTATATGGTTTTGGAGTACATACAATACTGACTCAGCCCCCATGCCAGCTTGGAATACCCCAGGGAAGTTATCTCGGTTGTCTCTGTATTGAGTTTCAGTTAGTAACCTGGTTACTTGAATTTCTTCCAAGGAAGTTATTTGATTTTCAATATTATTCAGTATTTCTTCAAACTCATCATTAGTCTCAGATATTAGTTCCTCGATTTTCTCATCGCGTTCTTTTTCTATAGATTCGATTTTGGCGAGGGTTTCTTTTGTATCTTTCTCATCCTTGGATGCATCATCTTCGGAATCGGAATCTTGTTCTTCCTTTATAACTTGGAGAGGATCTATTTGTGATTGATATTCTTCAATTATTGTGTTTTCTATTGATTCTATTTTTGTATCTTTTTCTACTGTTCTTTCTTCTAAAGTTGAGTGGAGTTGCTCTAGTAACTGACTTTTCAATTCCTTATCGACATCGGTTACCAGATATTGTGCGAAATAAAGAACTCGGTCCAAGTTCCTTGGGGACAAATCCAATAGCAAGCCCAACCTGCTCGGAGTGCCTTTTGAAAACCAGATGTGAGCCACTGGGGCCGCCAGCTCTATATGACCCATTCGCTCCCTTCTTACTTTGGAGCGTGCTACCTCGACCCCACATCGATCGCACGTCACCCCTCGAAACCTTATTTTCTTATATTTTCCACAGTAGCATTCCCAGTCTTTTGTCGGACCGAATATTCTTTCGCAAAATAGGCCATCCTTTTCCGGTCTCAATGTCCTGTAATTGATCGTCTCCGGTTTTGTTACTTCACCCCAAGACCATCTCTGTACATCATTTGGAGATGCTAGTGAGATTGTTATTGCGTCGAAATCATTTCCTGGTTGGGCCATTTCAAATTCTCCGTGAAAATTAAGGGATTAGAGGTAGATCCTTGATTAGTCATCTCCTCCTGGTACAGGTCTGTCATCTTCGATGGATTTGGATTCTTCATTGGTTTCAGTTGCATCTATTTCTGAGGTGTTTTCCTCTGAATTATCATTTTCACTTTCTTCATTAGAGTCGCTATTTAGGGCACCCTCTAGTAAGGCCAGCGGATCTGATATTTCTGAAGACTCTGTAAACAGGCTATCTTCTCCTGAAAACCCTTGTTCTTGCATCGCTTCTATATCGTCATTTTCTAGTTCTATGGAAAGCACTAGGCTCTGTAGTTCCTTCATGAGAACATGGAAGGATTGAGGAATTCCGGGCTGTGCGACGTCTTCACCTTTTACGATTGCCTCATAAGTTTTAACGCGCCCTATTTCATCGTCTGATTTAATGGTCAACATCTCTCTTAGATTGTGAGCTGCGCTATAGGCCTCAAGTGCCCAAACTTCCATTTCACCAAACCTTTGTCCTCCTAACTGAGCCTTACCGCCCAGAGGTTGTTGTGTTATTAAGGAGTAAGGTCCCGTTGCCCTTGCATGAATTTTATCTTCAACAAGGTGGATTAGTTTTAGCATGTATATGTATCCGACCGTAACTGGTTGATCAAACAATTCCCCTGTTCTTCCGTCGTAGAGTGTGGATTTCCCTAGTACAGGAGCAGCTAAGCCATAATCTCTGTTAAGGACCAAAGCTTCTTCCATTAAATCGTCAACGGTCATTCCAGAAGTGTCTTTATTTGCGACCTCTTCCATCCATATCTTTAAGCAAGCATACCTGGCTGCATCTGGGGCGGATTCCACGAAAATATCGTCGAATTTGAAACCTCTTTTTTCAAGGAAATCTGAAATCAGGTCTAAATTCACCATGTCAGGATCACTATCGAGTACTGATCTTGCTGGGACTGCATCTGATTGCTCAATAATCCACGCTTTGGCCAGCTCATCCTCAATTTCTGAGTCTTGAGCTCCGTCAAAAACTGGTGTTTTTGCGTCAAATCCCAATCTTTTTGCGGCCCACCCCAGGTGAGTTTCAAGTACTTGTCCCAGGTTCATTCGTGATGGGACACCGATTGGGTTGAGTATTATATCTACAGGGGTACCGTCTGGCAGGAATGGCATGTCTTCTTCCGGTAGAATCTTTGCTATGACCCCTTTGTTTCCATGACGCCCTGCCATCTTGTCACCTTCGGTGATTTTTCTCGTGTGCGCTATCCACACTCGCACTAATTTGTTTACTCCAGGCGAAAGATCATCTCCGTTGTTTCGATCCAGAATTTTTACGTCAATTACTTTACCTCCCTGTCCGTGAGGTACATATAAGGAGGAATCTTTGACGTCACGAGCTTTTTCTCCAAATATTGCTCGTAGGAGCTTCTCTTCCGCGGAAAGTTCGGTCTCTCCTTTGGGGTTGATCTTACCTACTAATATATCTCTATTGGAGACCTCTGCCCCTACTCTTATAATTCCTTCTTCATCCAAGTTGCGAAGGCTATCTTCTCCAATATTTGGGATATCTCTTGTAATCTCCTCTGGCCCTAATTTGGTGTCTCTGGCTTCCACTTCGTGTTTTTCAATGTGTACTGAGGTGAACTTATCTTCTTTAATAAGCCGGTTGCTTAAGATAATCGCATCCTCGAAGTTATATCCTTCCCAAGTCATAAATGCCACCAAGACGTTCTGACCTAATGCTAATTCCCCACTGTCAGTGGATGATCCGTCTGCTAGAACGTCTCCTTTATTTACAGGTGTTCCTTTGTCAATAATGGGTCTTTGGTTAAGGCAGGTACCTTGGTTACTTCTGTGGAATTTCACGAGGGAATGAGTAACTTCTTTACCATCGTCATCTGTTACGATTATCTGGTTTCCAGTCACACTAGTGACAATACCGTTAGTTTTACTAACCATAACCTGACCGCTATCTCTTGCGACCCTCATTTCCATACCAGTTCCTACAAGTGGCTTTTCCGGTTTTAGTAATGGCACTGCTTGCCTCTGCATGTTAGACCCCATTAGGGCGCGGTTAGCATCGTCATGTTCCAAAAATGGGATTAGAGAAGTAGAAACGCTAACCAACTGGAGGGGTGATACGTCCATGAATCTAACGGAGTCTGTTTGCTCCATACCAACCTCTTCCCCACGTCTCGTCTCGATTCTGTCGTTGATAAATTCCCCAGCTTCATTAATTGCTGAATTCGCCTGGGCGATATAATAGTCTTCCTCATCATCTGCTGATAAATGTATTATGTCGTCTAAGTCATTTGACACGTATGGTTTTACGTTAATAATTTTGTTCTTTTGAGCCGAAATTCTTCCTGAAGTTCTTACGGAAATTTGGGTGCCTTTTTTGACAATAGTTTTGCCGTCGTCAGCTTTGACATCTTCAGTAGGCGTGTGGCCTATCAACTCTTCTGGGTCACCATTTTCAACCTGGGTTAATATTTTTCTATATGGAGTTTCTATAAATCCGAATTCGTTGGTTCTAGCGTATGTTGCCAATGAAACCAAGAGGCCGATGTTAGGACCTTCCGGGGTTTCAATTGGGCAAATTCTTCCATAGTGGGAGTGATGAACATCTCTCACGTCGAAACCTGCTCGTTCTCGGGATAAACCTCCAGGCCCAAGGGCTGATAGTCTCCTCTTGTGGGTTAGTTCAGCCAGAGGGTTGGCTTGGTCCATGAATTGTGAAAGCTGTGAACCGCCGAAAAACTCCCTTATCGCCGCCACGACAGGTCGCACATTAATTAGCGCGGCTGGAGTAGTACTCTCAGGATCTGGCTGAATGGTCATCCTTTCTTTGATGACTCTCTCCATTCGAAGAAGCCCTACCCGTACTTGATTTTGTATCAATTCACCGACAGCTCTAACTCTTCTATTGCCCAAGTGGTCTATATCATTCGCTCTACGTTCCGAATTATTGACCTGAATGAGCCTTTTAAGAAGGTTTATGATGTCTTCTTTGGCAAGGATCCGATCCTCTAAGTTTCCATCTCTGTCAGCATTTTCCGCCCCTTTTAAGTTGCGATCTAATTTGTATCGTCCGACTTTGCCTAGATCGTACCTTCTACTATCAAAAAACAGTGAATTTATTAAGGATTTGGCGTTTTCAGCATTTGGAGGCTCACCTGGCCTTAATCTTCTATAAAATTCAACAAGTGCTTCTTCTTGGTTTGTGACACCTGAATCTTTATCTATGGTCGTTTGTAGGAAGTTATGGTCGGGGTTGGTATCTACATCACTGAATAATTCTAATATTTCCTCATCGGTCTCATATCCCAAGGATCTTAGGAACGTTGTAACAGGAGTTTTCCTTTTTCTGTCAATTTTGACATATATAACATCCCTGTTACTGGTTTCAAATTCGATCCAGGCTCCTCGGTATGGAATCATCTTTGCTGATGCAAGAGGGCGACCGGTAGCCGCGTCCCGATCTTCGGTAAAGTATACCCCTGGCGAACGTACTAGCTGGCTGACTACGATTCTTTCGGCGCCATTTATTATAAAAGTTCCTGCAGTGGTCATTATAGGAATGTTTCCAACATAAAGACGCTGCTCTTTTATTTCTCCCATTCCAGGGCCTGCTGCGTTGATTTGTAGGCTGACGGTTACATATAGGGCGGCTTCGAATGTTTTTTCTTGGCTCCTACAATAATCTTCACTGAATTTTGGCTCTTCAAACTCAAAATCTACAAACCGGAGAGAGAAGCGTGGGTTTTGCCCTTGATTGTCTTCAATCGGCGAAATTTCATCAAAAAGTTCGGTTAGTCCATTTGTGGTAAACCACTTAAAGGATTCTTTCTGAACGTCAATCAGATCAGGTACATCTAGAACCGTGTCGATTTTAGAAAAAGATTTTGTTCTTGGGAAAACAATACTATTATCCTGCAATGCAGAAGAGGCCATGAGACTTACACTCCTTCGGGGAAAGAAATATTCCTAGTTAGTACGGGAGAAAAGCCCTTCTGAGAAAGAAGAGCGGTAATTTAAAAACGCCAAGATAGGTGGATTTGTTAATACGTTTGTGCAAACCAGCGCATGTGTAATCATACAGTCTTCCATTCTAGCTAGCCCATACCATACTTGTCAATACTAAGTTAAGCTTTATTCTTCAAGACTGAATTGGTCTTCATCCGGATTTAAAGTCCTAAAGGGAAAGATGTGAACTCAAGTCATAACAGGGGCATATTGCATGCTGATTTTGATGCCTTTTATGCCTCAGTGGAGCAGCGAGATTTTCCTGAACTGAGTGATAGGCCAGTAGCCGTTGGCGGCAGCCCCAGTAAACGTGGGGTGGTAGCATCAGCCTCCTACGAGGCAAGAAAATATGGCATAAAGTCGGCCATGCCGATGAGTACTGCAGTTAGAAAATGCTCAGATGTAGTAGTGGTATCACCTCGGTTTTCAGTCTATCGGGAAGTCTCTCGGCAAGTAATGGAAGTGTTCCGAGATATCACCCCTCTCGTAGAACCATTATCTTTGGATGAAGCCTATTTGGATGTCACAGATGTCATTCAACAAAATGTTACTCCACCCCAAATCGCAAAAAAGTTAAAAGAAAGTATCTCCTCAGACCTAGGTCTAACCATTTCGATTGGGGTTTCTACTTCTAAGTCAGTATCAAAAATTGCCTCAGGAATTAATAAACCTGATGGCCTCACGGTTGTGAGGCCGGGCGATGAAATTTCTTTTCTGCATCCATTACCGATTGAAGTGGTGTGGGGGATTGGACCCAAAAGCTCAGAGAAATTGCACAATTTATCGATAAATACGGTGGGAGATCTTTCTGCACAGCCTATCAAGGTGCTTTCTGATATTTTTGGGAGCAATGCTATGTATATTAAAAACATCGCCAATGGAGTGGACCTCAGGCCGGTAATAACTCAACGGGAACGTAAATCAATTAGTTCTGAGACCACTCTGTTAGTCGATACCTCAGACCGAGGAGATCTCACTGAGATAGTAATGAGATTGAGTGGCCAGGTTGCCGATTCATTAATACAAAAAGATATACGAGGTCGCACAGTAAAGTTAAAATTAAAGCGATCTAATTTCACCACCCTCACTAGGCAAAAGACACTTTTAGAGAAAGTTCAAATTTCATCTGAAATTACAGAATCGGCCCTGGAACTTTTAAATTACGAATTGAAAAATTCAGATGAAAAATATCGATTAATTGGGGTAGGGGTTTCGGGATTTTCATCAGCTGAAAGTCTTCATGATGAAATGCAATTGAGATTCGAAGGGCTTTGAAAATAGGCTACAGATTTTCGATATTAATTGGTTCTATGGGCTCAAACGGGTCGAATTCAAATATTTGGGAGTAAAAGTACAACTCTGCTGCTAATGTTCTCTGTATGTTTTCGGATTTCCTGAAGCCGTGCTGTTCTCCTTCAAATTCGAGGTACGATACCGGGATACCTTTTGACTTCAAAGAAGAGTACATTTTCTGAGATTGATTTGGTAATACGATTTTATCTTCTAATCCTTGAAACAAAATTACAGGGCAAGATAAATTGTCGGTGTGGTTTATAGGAGATCTCTCTATGTATTTTTGGATTTCCTCCGGATATTTCCCAACCATTGAATCTAGGTATCTTGATTCAAATTTATGTGTTTCTTCCGCCAAAGCAGTCAAGTCACTAACGCCATAATAGCTTGCTCCTGCCTTGAAGAAATCGGTGAATGCCAGGCAGGCTAAAGTTGTGAAACCTCCAGCACTCCCCCCCTTGATAGCAATTTTTCCAGGATCAGCTAAACCTTCGGACACGAGATACTTGCCACCACTAACGCAGTCATCTACATCACTTACACCCCAATTACCATTCAGTGCTTTCCTGTATTTTGTTCCATAACCAGTACTACCCCGGTAATTGACGTCTAATATTGCAAATCCTCTATTAGTCCAGTATTGAATACTTAAATTAAGGGTAGTAGAAGTAGCACCGGTAGGGCCTCCATGACTGAGTATTATGAGAGGAGGCTTCGTAGATTTGGGTGCCTCATAATTTATATTGGTGGGAGGGTAATAAAAGGCATGACATTCTTGCTCATCCGATGTCATATATTTCACCGGTTGTGGCTTTGAAAAATGTGTAGATTCTATTTTGTTTTGCGTTGATTCTTGTACCTTTATAAGTTTTTGGATGCTATCAAGTTGATAGAGGTATAAGGTATGGGAGGTGTCTGCTGAGCCTGCTGCCAACAATCCTTTTCCTTTGTTGGCTTTTAGGCCTGATCTATTGATCTCAGTCATATCGGGGATAATATCTACGTCAGACAGTTTCAAAGTAATCGTGTCTAAGAGGCCGATTTTCCAAAATCCTAGGGTATTGTATGAACATAGTATTTGCCCATCGTCAATAAAATCATAGAATCTAACCCCTAAGCCCCACTGCGCTTGTGTGAATTCAGCATCATATGGTGTGAGATTATGCGACATGCCATTCTCATATTTGTAAATGTTCCACCATCCTGAAATATCAGATACGTAATGCAGTACTCCCTGTGGTGACCAGAGAGGGTGACAAATTGACTCGCCTTGTCCCAAGATCTTTCTGGAATTTCGAATACCGTTTTCTTCCAAATCGGCAATATGAAGTTCAGTGGAATCCCAGGGCATATTGGGATGATTCCATTGAATCCATGCCAGGTTTTCTCCATTAGGGCTTATTACAGGAGAAGAATAAAAATCTGCCCCGCTAGCGATAGTAGTGATTTCTCCGGCGTTGGTCAGGTTGACCGAGACTAAGCAGTTAACAGGTTCTGTTTTACCGTCGTGCTTTTCAGCAACGTAAATAATGCGGTGATTCTGTGAATCTATAACCCCATCGGCGAACCTGAAAGTAGAGTCATATGTGACTTGAGATGCCTCGGTACCGGTCAGCGTCGTCTTGTATATCTGTTGGTCTGAAAAATTAGAAAAATATACTTCACATTTATCTACTAAAAACGCTCCCCCACCATATTCATGAACACGAGTTCGGGCGTTGTATGATTTGGGTAATATTTCATGTTTCGCACCATCCTCAGATTGATGCATGATCGTATACCGGCCACCTTCCAACGGTCTCATTTCTTGCCAGAATACGTTTCCATCAGATAGAAGAACATCCCCTAGACTAATTGATTCTGAAACAATTAATTCGGTGGTAATGTGAGATTCCCAAGCACCATAAGGGGCGACTTTTTTTAAAGTCATGCCGACAAGTTTCCAGAGGTTATGGCATCAAGGTATCGGAAATAATCTTTTTTTCGGTTGGTATTAATGGACCAATTTACTGGTATTAGTTGGTAACCATTTTCATAATCTCCAAATGCAGCGTTGCCACCAGCTCCAGCGCCTGGATCAAAATAGCCCCATCCTGCATATGAATTTATTGCGCAGTTGAAATTATTTTTTTCCTTGTCGAATTCAAAATGATCATCCTCGTTGAATAATATGGGCATATCGACCCAATCTGACAGTTCTCTAGTCTCTTTTATCATTTCGGAAATTCGGCTCGGTTCGGTGACACCGTTTCCATGCATTAATATAAAATCCGATGACTTTGTCACATCATTTCCGGGGATTGTATTACCTCCATAACTTGTGCCAGCCAAAAGGCTTCTAGAATTTATGCTTACCGACTTGGCTAATTTGATGAGTTCGTGAACTCGATGGGGTTGCAATATTTCGTGTTCATATTTTGGAACGCTGCATTCATTGTTGATCTCAATTACAACGTTTTCATAGCCGTTAGAAAGTACCCACTCACAGGCATTACGGACAGCAGATTTTATTGCCTTTTCATCTTGCAGTCTTTCATCTTGCCCGAAATAAAAAAGACCTAGTATAACCACCATAGATAATTGGTTTGTTTTTTCTAATATTCTGTTGAGTCTGTGGGTATACTCAATTTTTAAGCTGCCGTCAGGGGTAAATCCTGAACTATCCCAAGGTTGAGATTCTGGAGATGGCAAACCTTTCCATATCTCTGAGTCGCTCCCTGATATTCCCTTTTGATGCATAAATTCGCGGAATTGATTTAGGCGGTAATAACCTGAAGGAGCTCCACCTTGTAAGTTTACAGTTATGGCTGCTAATCCATGTTCTCTGTATTCAGGTAACATCGCAACAAACTCATTGGTATTCCTGTCGGCATCCCACTCACCAGTATCAGGGTAATTCCAGATGTCGCGAGTGTAGGGGTTTTCATCGTCAAAGATTGCGTTAACCATTCTAGCGTTTAGAAGTAGACCCTCGATGCTGTTTCCCCGATATTTAATATCAGAGTAGGTTGGGATTCCATCTACTATCCATTTGTTCCCTTCAATAGACACTTTTGTCATTGTTATTAGCCTTCGTAATTTTTACTTTGCCACCCTTCGGGATCCTCCCATATCTGATCCAGGTAATGGCACGGTACCAATTATTTCATTCGCTTCAAATTGGGTTATTTTGTCGGTACCATAACCAAGCACTTCTTTTAATACGTACATGTTGTCTTGCCCTAGGCACGGTGCTGGATTGTGAATAACATGACCATTAGAACTTTCGAATTTGAAAATTGGGCCGGTCATTGGATAAATTCCTGCGGATGGATGTTCAACTATCTGAAAAAAGTCCCTTTCATTTAAATGAGGGTCAGCGTATGAATCAGACCCACAATCTAATACAACTCCCGATGTTATTTGGTCCGATTGGAGTCTATTCAATACATCGTATCTATCCTGACTACAAGTCCATTCATTGATGACTTTGTCTATTTGATCATGATGTTGCTGTCTACCTGCCAGAGTATCAAAGACATCTGAATTTAAATTGTTATTTCCAACTGTTGCTTTGAACTTAGACCAATCTGCATCAGATTTAATGCTTATTGCTATCCAATTATCTTCCCCGGAGCATTTGTATACTCCTTGAGGAGCGAAATCTGGATGTCGATTACCTCTCCTTTGCCGGGAAAAAGATTGCATTTGATTCTCAAGATATATTTCTCCAAGATGTGTCATAAACGATTCTGCTTGAGACATATCAATAAATTGGCCTTCTCCGGTTTTTGTTCGATGAACTAGAGCTGAAGCAATCGCCATCACTCCATTTGTTGCGGCCACAGCATCTGGATGGTGAACTAGTGAATTCGAAGAGTGATCCATATCTGGATAACCTCTCAAAAAAGAATGTCCTGTTATGGCATCTATCGCCATTCCCATACTGCGATAGTCAGCATAAGGTCCGGTGTTCCCGTAACCTGGCATCAGCATGTAAATTATATCTGGTTTGATTTTCCTGACTTCGTCGTAGCTAAGTCCAAAATTCTCCATTACGGTTCGAGCATAGTTGCAAAAAACGATGTCACTTTGCGACACCAAATCTTTAAAAGCATTCAAGCCTTGCTCTGTTTTTAAATCAAGAGTGAGGCTTTTCTTATTTCTGTTTATAGCGTTGAAATTGGACTGACGATTCCAGGGATCATTTCCAGGATCATCATCAGGATATCCACCTGCATTTGAAGGGGGATTTATTGGCCCTCTGCCTATTCGTTGAATAGATTCAACTTTGATTATTTCAGCTCCCATGTTCCCCATCAGGCAACCACAAAATGGACCAGCCCAAATTTCAGATAATTCTAGGGCCCTAATTGTTGATAGTGGCTTACTGGCACATAATTTCATATGATTTTTTCCGTAGTCAGGGCTTCTATTTCGTCATTGGACATGTGTAGGAGATTTTGAAGCACTTGGGTTGTATTTTGTCCTAGTGTAGGGGCAGGCTCGATCTGAGAGTTGGCGGTATTTGACAGTCGGAAGGGGTCGCCTGTCATACGCAAAGTTTGGCCATTTGGATGAGTTACATCTTGAAAAAAATCTCTCGCAATAAATTGTTCATTTTTGTGAACTTCTTCTGGCTGTAAGATCGGTGATCCCGGAACCCCTGCAGCTTGCACTGCCTTGAAAATTTCTTCCCGAGTTTTGTCATTTAGCCAAGCTTGAAAGATAGCTTCCAATTCATCTTTATTTTCAGACCTTTTGATGGTGTCGTCATATTTTGGGTGAGTCATTAGATCTTCTCGGTTGATCATTTTCGCGATATTAGGCCACATGCGCGGACCTAATGGTAAAAAGCTAAAGTAACCATCTTTACATCTGAAGGTTCCAACAGCATATGGTTCTCTGGCGCCAGACGCAGAGGTTCTTGGTTGTGATCTAGGATCAGGTTCTCCGGCGTAAATATATGGAGCTCTTCTTCCTATCTGATGAGGATGCCCTGCCATACATTCTTGTATCGAGATGTCTAACCAATCTCCCTCACCTGTTAGAGTTCTTTTAAATAGAGTTGAAGCAGTAGCAGCCGCCGCAGCATTGCCTGCAAAATATTGTGCTATTTCACCTGCATATCTTAAGGGTTCCCTATCTGGAAGACCCTCTCTATTCATGGCTCCTGTCATGGCGAAGAGAGTTAATTCATCGTATGCGAAATTTTTATAAGGTCCTGTTTGTCCGTAAGGAGTGACTGAGGTAAAAATAATTGATGGATTAATATTTTTAATTTGATTGTAGGCTAATCCCTTTTCCTCCCAGTGGCCTGGCTTTTGGCTTTCGATTACGACATCAGATACTTTCATCAAATCAGCTAGGAGGCTTTGACCCTTTTTGCTGTGCAAATCCATGGAGATACTTTTTTTACCGGCGTTTAAATGCAGGAATATCGGGCTATCATCAACTTGGCCGTTTTGGGTTGGACTTGTCCATTGTCTAAGTGGGTCTCCTTCTAGAGATTCGACTTTAATTACTTCACATCCATATAGTCCAAGCGTTTTTGCACAAAAGGAAGCAGCCAATCTATCGGAAAGGTCCAAAACTATGATTTCTTCAAGGGCACCAAAAGGCATATTTCAGTAATAAACTCTAGCTAAAAGGTAAGTGCCATTGTCCATATGTCGATAAGCAGTGTCAAACATATTGACCTAGGTAAAAATGTTGATGCTTGCCCAGACCATACTTTTCTGGTCGCTACATATTTTTCACTTTCATAATTACAACTCCATGCTGGTCATATATTTTCTCGAGTTTTCCATCGAGTCCGCTATATATTTTTTCCAATCCTATGGCTGGATAATAGAGTTTTTCTACCTCTCCTACGAATATGTATTTGATCCGGTATTTATCCAGAAGGTCTCGTGCTACCTGAAATCCAGGCGTTGTGTAAATCGCGTCGACATCATTCATCCGAGCATTGATTTCATTTTGGTGTTCCCATCGCTGTTGCTGTTGGTGCCATTCCCAGCCTATGACTGTTGGCAGACCCGAATGTGTAGAGACCCGGCTGCCCCAACGATATGAGGGTGTTATTCCTTCTAGGATGATCGGTGATCCAGGAATGTTTTCTCGGATCCAATTGATTGCTGTCATATCGGCAGATAAATCAATGTCACCATTTTCATCTTCATAAATGGAAGTTTCAGTGAAGGCATATCCATTGAGAGTAAATAGTGTTTTAGATGAACTGAACCGATCCTGTGTTCTGTCAATAGTTCCTATCGTTGTATAAATTAGACTGCCTGAGCCCAGTAGGATTATGAGTATGATCCATGGAAATAAAATAGCTGCTTTGGACCTAAATTGAGTTCTATTGAGTAGACGATATAAGAAGTAGGATGCTGCTATTCCGAGAATAATCCAGATTTGTAAGTAAAACTTGAACACAGTGTTCATCCTGTCTATATCGCCTTCAATTCGCCAGATATCAACGCCAATGGCCACAAAGAAAGCTCCTATTGCTAGAAGACAAGGAAAAAAGGCATCCGAATAAGAGCTTTTTGATTTTTTGAATATAAAAAAGCAGGCAATACATAAAAGAAAGATTACTAGAACTGATATTGGAATCGCTCCTCCAAATGTTCCGGATAATGTCCCCACGGCTACGTATGTGATGGTTAACAAAGCTACCAGAGTGATAAGTAAGAATTTAGGATGAGAACTATAAGTTTTTGCTAAGAAATATTTTGGAGATACCCACATTCGTAAAAACTTAATGATGAATGGATACAGAGAATAGGCACACCAGGATAAAACGATTGTTAGAAATAGGCCGTGTATCGAGAAAAATTGCAGAAAAGTAGTTGTGTTAGTAGTTCTTTCTATCGAGTTGAAAAAAGTTACACTGCTGAGATGGTAAGGAAGGAATAACAGATAAGATACAGACATAGCGTAGGCAGATTTTCCGAATGTTCTGAAAAAGATCAATATACCTAAACCACCAGTTTGCCTAATTTCTCCTATTAGCAGAGCACCAATTACAACACTGGCATAGACAGGTACATCCCAGGTGTTAATTGCCGCCAAACAACCAACTGCCAATCCTAGGAATGATAGATTTGCTAGCTGCTTCCACAATACTTGCTTTGTATTATTCAGGGTTATTTGAAGGGAGATACCTAACACTAAAAGAGTAAAAGGAATAGAAATTAAATGGGCATGGAGGTCCGCAAAAAGGAACGTAAAGAATGGGAACTCCGTTATCTCGTGTCCAGGAGGGTCGGGGGGCATCATTCTACTACTTCTCCAGTAATCGAAATCTGTAAGAATGTTTGAACCAAATCTGATTGAATCCCATACTTGGTAGAGACCGTCCAGATTGCCAATTAAGCATACGAAAAACATAGAAATCACCCCGGCCACAGCAGGGGGTATCATATTTGTTTTCCTGTTTCCTGTGATCAGGTTTCTTCCTATGGAATATGCTGAACAAGACGCTAGAGCAAAGAAAGTAGCAATTGCCAAGTTATAGGCCACTTCTGTAGTTATCCCAGTTAAGTGGATTAAAGAGGCCACTATAAATTGGCCCCAGTAATAATAATTTAGATATCCGCCTGAAAACCAAGGATCGTATGGAGGCATATAGGTTGATTTGACCACAGCGTTCAAATACGCCAGATCCATCGGTTTTTCGCCGCCTCTATACGGATGCCATAGATCGGGATTCATCATTCGTATAAGAATAAATATCAGGAACAATCCCAGAAATAAAGTTTCGAGGCTTAATATTTTTACCCAATTGTTTTTAAAATATGTCCATATGTCCCGGTATACCCTCACGGTTATTGACATAGAAACTAAGGTGACTATTCCTATAGCAACCCATAAAGTAGATCTTCCGAAGCTTAAGAGATGTAGGCTAGATAAAAACCACGTGATGAAACATATTGCCAGTAGCCCTACGGTTTTACCCAACAAATATCCTTTGTCATCAAACCTTGAAAACAGCTGATAGCTGATCGGAAATGAGATCAAAGAAATAAGAGCCAAATATCCGATCCAATGTGGGAGCGGGTATTGGTTTGCTCTAGATTCTTTGCTTACTATTTGTGACCATGTACCCCCTTTTTGTTGGCTGATTTGTGTTTTCTCGGACATCATTAAGTCGTGAAATAGTTCTTTATTGTTCGATTGAGTTTGACCACCGGATATAAAGGTGATTGCATTTTGCTCGATGATGGCTTTTAGTTCGTTGGCCCTCAGTTTTTTTGTGTTAGAGAAAATAATTACTTTGGGATGGTCATATACGGAGAAACTTTCATCTGCAAACCCCCCGTTGATACTAAGGCCTTCATCGTATCGAAATGATTTATTGATTGATTTCAGATTCGTTCTAGCAAAAGAATCTTCATACATTTCGATTTTTGCAAAAGACATATGGGAATCTTCTATATGCGCTGGCTTAAATCCCAGATCACCAGAGAACAAGGCCTGGTAATACCCGGTCATCAAGGGATATCGGTGGGGAATCCTAGTGACTGTCCCGTAAAGACGATTACTGAAAATTATCAAATAATCTGATTCTGATAGATGTGTCGTCATTTTATTTAACTTTGTTGGAGTGTCAGGGTCATAAATCGGAAGTTCCCGAACGTTATATTTTTCCAGATTTGGAAGACTTTCCTCCCAATGTTCTTTCAGGAGAATAGAGTTATTCGGTACGTTTTCGGTGATCCATTCAGATGCCGCCACCCCTGGATGGGCGGTGTCATATATGTTTTGGTAGGCTAATCCCAAAACAATTGTGGAAACTATTACTAGAACGGATAGTACATAGCCAACTAATTGGATAATTTTTCTGGACTTGCTTGCCATCTCCACTAATAGGAGGCTGGCCAATATTGCAAATAATGGTATTACAGGTAGTAGATATCTTGTGAACTTAACTTCAAAACTACCAACTATCAGAGCGTAGGGAATAATCCAAGATATGATTAATAATTTTCCTAAAGCCTTTTCTCCTCTCAAAACAAAATTGAATATTAGGGCCAAAAAAGCAATGGATGAACTGATCACAATCATCAGGATCGAATTAGATACAATGAGTACAAGGCTTAGCATAAGAAAAATAAAAACGGTGAAAATCCCTGATTTCCAGTGTTGTTTAGATACTAAGGCTGAAGATATTCCAAGCAGTCCTATAATTGTGAATGGCCATCCAATGGCCCATTTTCCTAACTGGACTATCTGATATAGGTAAGGTGTTGTGTCAATATACTGTCTTGTATACGGGTAGTCTCTAATTCTTCTTACCATTTCGGACTGCTCTTTGTTATCGGCAATAAATTGGTTCCAATCAAGGAACGCATACGGTTCAGCTAACACAAAGGCAACCAATCCTGCGATTAAGCCAATACCCATGTTTTTGCTCGCAGTGGAAATAGGGAATCGAATTTTGCCAGGTCCAAAGTAATAGCCAATGGAACCTATTAGGTGCGCGAATATAAAGACGCCTAAAATTGGGAAAATACTTATCTTTGAAGCTAATCCTAATCCGATTAATATTCCAGCTATTAAGGAGTCTTTTAAGGCGCCCTTCTTTGTAACGCGGTGTAGGAAAAATAGAGTCCAGATGGCAAAAAGAGTTACAAAGGTGTCAAAAGCAAAGAAGTTTGAAAGCTGAATATGAATTACTGAAAATGAGACTAGGACACTTGCTAGCAGGCTGACCTTATTCCCAAAGCAAGCCCTTGCCAACAGAGCTGTTCCAATTATAGTCCCCAGGTCAGCCAAAGTAGAAAGTGATCTGGCCATAATTCTGGAGTCAAATATTTCAGATCCGGTGATCAGCTCCCAAAAGGATTGGACAAATTCCAATAAATAAATTGGGAAACTACCATAGGCAAACCAGTTTGGGTTCCAAGGGCTGTTGGATTGGTCAAAAATTAATGAGAGATTGGAATACTTGGGAAATTCTATTTCCCAACTCTTCATCAATATAGCTCTTTCGTCTGGATGAGGGGTGAAGCCGAATCCTTCGTCCCAATTTATTCCATTGAGTCGGAGAATTGAGGCAATAGCCAATATCAGTATCAAAGATACCCAATATTTTTTTTCATGGCTGCGCATAGACCAAATCATTAGTAATTTCTTATGAACAGTTCGCGAAATTTATTAGAAGATTGGCCATAGATTATGATTCTCTATAGATAAGATTGACTAGGTTATTCATTGAGGTAAAATCCTTTGGCTTGTGAATTTTGTGCCCTTTTCTGAATTGGTAGGAGTAAAAGCATGGGAGTGGACAGAGATTATAAATGCAGGGTTATTAAACCAGACGATTTTAACGAATTTTGGGGATTGGTCATAGATGAATTAGCTGGAATAGAACTTAATATCGTATGTGAGGAGGATAAACTCAGATCAGATGAGAATACCACTGTGTATCAAGTTTTCTTTGATAGTTTGGATCGCGTTAGAGTATCTGGCTGGTATTCAGTTCCAAATTCCCCGAAGGAACGGCTGCCAGCTATCCTTTTGGTCCCTGGGTATCAAAGTGACCCTCCCATTCCAAAGGACTGGTCTGCTAAAGGCTATGCGTGTTTGTCCATAAATCCAAGAGGAAAAGTCAGAAGTAGAAACCAATTTGATCCGGGGTATCCTGGATTACTTACACATAGAATAGTGGATAGAAATACTTATTCGTATCGAGGTTTCTATGCTGATGCCTGGCGTGGTGTGGATTTTCTATTGAGTAGAAAGGAAGTGGATAGCGACAGAATCGGGGTGGCGGGGAGTAGCCAGGGGGGAGGCTTAACAATAACAACTTCGGCTATGAGGAAAGAGATCAAAGCTGCTTCTGCAGGAGCGCCGTATTTGTGTGGGTTCATGGACGCTATTGAATTAACGGATACTTATCCCTACCAGGAAATTAATGACTATCTCCGTATAAATCCGGATAGTTCAGAGCAAGTGGAGAATACTCTGGCCTATTTTGACGGGATATCGTTCGCTGATCAAATAAGCTGTCCGATCATAATCAACATAGGGTTACAAGATAACGTTTGCCCTCCTGAAACAGGATATTCACTTTTTGAGACTATAGGTAGTAACGATAAGAAGTTATTTGAATATGATGGTCATGGCCATGAGGCAGGAAGATATGTGCATTCCGCAATAATAGATCAATTTTTTGACGAGCATTTAAAAAGGTAGAGCAGAAATGATCGATAACAGACCGATAGACTTCGGACAATTTTGGTATTCACTTGGGAAAGAGTTAAGTGAGATTCCTGTGGCTGCTGAGACTGAAATACTCCAAATGCGTTCAACTGACTTCGCAGATCTCTACGGAGTTCATATGTCTAGCATAGGACCGTACAAAATTTATGGATATCTCAGCGTTCCCAAAGGGGACGGTCCATTCCCTGTCATTTATTACGTCCCCAAAAATGCTAGCGTCTTGGAAATAATCCCACAAGGAACATCTAATCAAATAAGAAGTAGATACATCACTTTTTCTGTTGCTTGCAGAGGAATGAGAACGTCTGACAGCCCTTATTCTGCTATGTATCCTGGTCAACTGACAGATGGGATTGAATCAATGTCTACATACGTTTACAGAGGTATAGTAGCGGACACACTCAGAGGATTAGATTTTTTGTTGACATTCCCTCACATCAATAAATCGTCGATTGTCGCTTGGGGAAATGATAATGCCTTGTTGGCGGGAGCTTTGCATGGAGCAGTCACTCATATAGTTTCGACCCCATCTTTTCTATATGACTCAATCCAACAAGCATCGCAAACTTCCTCATACCCTTTGGAAGAATTTAACGATTATTTTAGACTGAATCCAGAAAAAAGAGACGAAGTTTCTAAAATTCTGGCCTATTACGACCTGAAATTTCACGCATCTGCCATAACAGCTGAGACTCTTATCATGGCTGACCATGAAGGGGGCCTTCATGATAGTAAAACCCTTTCTGAATTTAAAGAAAATATGAGTGGCCAAGTTACATTGCACACTTCGGAACGATCAAGTTACAGAGACGGGATGTTTGCTGAAGAATGGGTGACAGAAAAATTGTTTGGTCATGATGTAGCGCCAATTGTGCCCAATCATTGGAAATCTGAGTAAACTATTAGGAGTTCTCTGTGAATAATGGTGATAAGCACATACCAAGTGGTATTTCTGTTCCCCAATCTTTTATCGATGGACCCGTTGATATGGGGCTTATCAAAGAATTTGTTTCAGTCGCAGAAGATCTTAGATACAAAGGTCTTTGGGTACAAGAAAAAATTATTGGAGAAATCTCTTCATTAGAGCCTATTAATCTTCTCAGCTATATATCGTCATTAACATCAACTGCGGATCTTGGAGTTGCTGTGATAATAGGATCCACAAGAAATCCTATCTTACTAGCCAAAGAACTGGCTTCTTTAGATCAGATGTCTGGCGGAAGGTTAATACTGGGCTATGCATTAGGTGGCAATCCCAGAAACTATTCTCTAATGGATGGCCCGGATTCTAAAAGAGTGCGCCATTTTATTGAATCGTTGAATGTTATAAAAAGCCTGTGGACCGAAGAATCCCCTAACATAGAAGGTGACTTCTGGAACTTTGACGGCCTGCCAATTTATCCAAAGCCATTGCAAAAACCACATCCACCAATTTGGTTTGGTGGTCGGCATCCGGATGCTTTAAAACGAGCTGTAAAATACGGGGACGGATGGATGGGAGCTGGATCTACAACTTCTGATCAATTTGTAGAACATATGGGAATAATTAAAAAGGAATTAAGTTATCTCAATAAATCTGAGAATGATTTTAAAATATCCAAAAGGGTTTATGTTGCAATAGATTCAGACAAGTCTAGAGCTGAAGAAAAGTTGAGGACTTGGTTTAAAGCGAATTATGGCAACCCAGATCTTGGGTCACAGGTGTCGATATGGGGAACTAGCGATGAGATCATTCCTGAACTGCAACGTTTGATTGACTCTGGTGCCGGTATGCTAATGTTCAATCCAGTTTTTGACCATATGTTCCATTTGGAAACGATAGCAGAAGAGGTGATTCCTTTTTTGACCGCTGGCAACTAGTCGTTTATCTTATGCAACCACAGATATTATGCATAGCCTTATAGGTGCCAAAGAGATGGAGGGATATTTTGACCACTGAAAATTTCGTTAATTCACAAATACTTGTTGATACTGAATGGCTAAATGATCATATAGATGATCCAAGTATCAGGATAGTGGATTGTGATATGTTCGATTCATATTCACGTGCACATATAAGAGGTGCTGTTGGGATAAAGGTTCATCACTATATTAAGCATCCTCTTTACCCTGATGATTCCAAGGCATATCCATGGGTAGCAGAGCCTGAAGTTGTAAAAGAACTTTTTGAGAGTATGGGTATAGGAGATAACACAACAGTGGTGACTTATGACAGCGGTGGAAGCCTTTGGGCTAGCAGGTTTTGGTGGGTATTGAACTACTATGGTCACACCAATGCCAAAGTGCTAGACGGTGGATGGAAAAAATGGTTTGACGAGGGGAGGCCGGTATCGATAGACCCACCTGTACCAATAGAAGTGACGTTTACTCCGTCTTCTGATGATACGTTGATATGCACTTTGGATCAGGCTGTTTCCAAAATTGACGATTCAGACGTTGTTTTCCTAGATGTGAGATCAGATGGGGAATGGGATGGGACAAATTCTAGAGGTAATTCTAGGTCCGGTCGGGTTCCTGGGTCTGTACACTTGGAATGGTTGAACTTCATAACAGATGACAAGTATCACACTATAAAAAGTCCGAGTGAGCTAAGGAATATGTTAGAAGCCGTCGGTGTTACTCCTGAAAAGGAAGTAATAACTTATTGACAGGGTGGAATCCGTGCGGCGCACGGAGTGTTTGTACTTACCCTTTTAGGGTACGAGAATAAAAGAAATTATGACGGCTCGATGGGTGAGTGGGCTAATCGCACCGATACGCCTTTAACAATGTAATTCTTTAGGCTTAATAGAACCTCTAGAATTCAAAAATGGAGATACCATGGGTAGATCGATTCACCATCCTGTTGGACTGATACATAATTCCCCTTCCAACACTTTCAACGGGTATACCTTGTTCAACACCAATGGCGGCAACCATGCCACCATGATTGATAATCTGGGCCGGGTTGTCCACAGATGGAACTACGATGGCGGGATAATATATTCCTACCTTCTAGAAAATGGGAATTTATTGGCTAGAACTAAACCTCCTGAAGATGTAGACATTGTCAAAGGTCTAGGAGGGTCCTCATCCTCGCTTATAGAGATGGATTGGGATTCAGAAATTGTATGGGAATACAAAGATCCTATGCTGCATCACGATTACACTAGGTTACCCAACGGGAATACAGGAGCACTTTTATTTAAAGAACTGGATGAGGACATCTCTCGACAGGTAAAAGGAGGTCATCCCAGAGAGGATGACCCTAAAACTATATTAGGTGATGTTATAAGGGAGATTGGCACAGGTGGAGAGACTGTAAACGAATGGGAAATATACAGTGAATTGGACTTTGATGAAGACGTAATTTGTCCTTTAGAGCATCGCCGCGAATGGACGCATGCTAATAGCTTAAATTTAATGCCCAATGGTGATTTTTTAGTAAGCTTCAGAAACATTAGCACGGTGGGAATAATAAGTAGAGAAACTGGGGAGTTTGTCTGGAAATGGGGCCCTGGAAACGTGTTTCATCAACATCATCCCACAGTTCTTGAAAATGGAAACATATTGATTTTTGATAACGGTAGCCATTCTCAAGGTATGGATAGGTCCAGAGTCATTGAAGTAAATCCTGTAACTAATGAAATTGAATGGGAGTACACTGAAACTCCAGCACTCGCGTTCTATAGTTTTCATATTAGTAGTGCCGAAAGGTTAGACAACGGGAATACTCTTATTTGTGAAGGAGCTTTCGGTAGGATCTTTGAAGTTACGAAAAATGGGAGGGTTGTCTGGGAGTACATAAACCCTTTCTATGCTCCCGATTTGAGATCAGGTGACCCCACCAATATGGTGTTTAGGGCCCATAGATATTCTCCTGAACATCCTTCTTTAGAAGGAAGAGATTTGAATCCGGATATTTATAAAAATATTAATAGGCTATATGGTGGGGGAGAAATTGGTGATTCTTGAAATGGTTTAGTGACGGCTTAGTTTAAAAAGTAAAGTAGGTGAAAGGAGGATTTCATGAATTTGTTATTAATGAGTGGAGGTAGACATCCATATGAGGAATCCACCCCGGTTTTAAAAGAGTTTTTAGAGGGGGCTGGTCATACTGTTACGGTCAGGGAAGATGCAGATGCTTTAACTGATGGGACTTTAGGCAGGTCGGATGCTTTGATTTTTAACACTCTGCGAGAGGGGGATATGGCCCTAGATCCTGACCAACAGAACGCTTTAAAGGGATATATCAGCTCCGGCAATGGTTTTGTCTGTATTCACATATCAGGTTGCGTTCCCGATACCTGGAATGACTATGGAGATATCACCGGGGGGGGATGGGTGATGGGTCAGAGTTTCCACCCTCCATACAGCAATTTTTCTGTTGATGTTTCTAACAGCGAACACCCATGTGCAACAGAGCTTGCTTCATTCAGCACTGATGATGAGCTGTATATGAATATAGATTACAGAGAAGGGAATGATGTATTCGTCACTGCTGATTTTGAGGGAGGGGTTTACGGAAAAAATAGAGCAGGCGCTGAGGATATGGAAATGGCAGGAGGAACTTTTCCACTGGCTTGGACTAGGTCCTACGGTACTGGCAAAGTTTTTGTAACCCTTCTGGGGCATGACGGAAAAAGTCATCAGAGCAAAGGGTTTCAGGAATTAGTATTAAACGGAGTAGACTGGGTTAATAGCTAAACTTTTGTCACGGGTTGAGGTGGTCTATGGCTGCCTCAGCCCAGACTCTTAGATTGTTGTCCAAATCTTCTCCGCAATGTGGACATTCGTAGTCTCCTGTACTCCATCTCATGCCACATCCAGGACACGGCTGTATATTGTCTAGAAAATTTATCAGAAACTGGATTTTCTCTTCCTTGTTCAACCCATTTGCTCCATGTATTTTTTGTGTAAACCGTATATGACTTCGCCTTTAGCCATACCACTTAGAGCCCCACGGCCAGTGATATTCATGCCTGCTGAGATATTTGCGAGGCACGCTGCCTCATAATGGCTCATTCCATTCATGATTCCATGAAGGAAGGCCCCATTAAAGGCGTCACCTGCACCTGTGGTATCTACGACTTTCTCCCTTTGGTAAGGGTCGAGGTCAATTGTATTGCCATCATGGTATATAGAAGACCCTAAATGCCCCTTTTTCACAACGACAATTTTGATTCCTCTGGCAGTAGATTCACTTATTATTTTATTGGTGTTATTGGTTCCAAAGAGGGCCTCGGAGTCCGCTGGCAGACTAGGCATGAAAATGTCGACGAATGGTAGTAATTCTTCCATAGCTTCACGAGCTGTTTCAAAGCTCCATAACTGATGCCTGTAATTAGGATCATATGAAACAGTTATGTTTTTCTCATTTGCTCTTTTGGCAGCTTCTAGAACAGTTTTCCTTGAGGAATCAGAGATGGCCTGGGCTATCCCACTACAATGCAATATTTTTGCCGACGATAAATAATTTTCATCAATATGGTCAGGCGTTAGGTAGGTTGGGGCACTACCAGAGCGATAATAAACGAATTCTCTGTCTCCATCGTCTTTTGTTGCCACAAAATGCGCTGCGTTAAAACCTGGAATAGTTTTGATTTGAGATATATCTATTCCTTCATCCGTAAAGGAGTTTCTCAGGTATGTCTGAAACGGGTCGTCCCCTAGTAGAGTTATGTATCCGGTTGAGGTACCTAGTCGTCCAGCTGCTACTAATATATTAAAACTATCGCCTGCCAAAGATCGCTGGAAAACTCTGGAGGATTCCATTGGTTCTTCGGAAAACAATTCAATCATGCATTCTCCGATACTAATTAAGTCAGGCATTCTTTTAGAAATTAGCCCTTACTTTCTCTGGAGAACAGGCTTTCATAACGTCCAAAGTTCCATCAACTGTTCCAGGTCTAGAAGAAACAACTCTGACAATAGTATGGTCAAGTCCTTTAGAAATCCGAGCAAATTCAGCAGCAGCATTTTCGGCATTTCCGAAATAACCTACAGTCCTTAATAAATCTACAGGGAATGCATCAGCCACTTCATCTCTGGAGGCACCCTTCTTCCGCATTTCGTCGAGTTCTGCAAGCTCTGAGGTGAACCCCATCCTTTCGAAATGAGCCCTGTAACCAAAGGATCGTTCCTTTTCAGTTGGCACAGTCGCCCCCAATGCATATTGCATGGTCGCTTTGGCTAGTGCGATTCGAGCTCGGTCTTCGTCTTCATCTACGCATATTCTTATATATTCCGAGACTTTTATTTCAGAAGGATCTCTACCAACTTTTTCGGCGCCTTCAGCGATTCTGTCCCTGCTCCAGGCTACTTGTTCTGGAGCACACCAATTTAGTGCAGCTCCATCGGCAAGTTCACCGGCTAGTTGTAGCATTTTGGGACCCAGTGCTCCTAGATAAACTGGTGTTTTGGGAAGAGGATTGATGGACATTCTTCCACCTTTCATGATTCCTACATCGCCTTCGTAATCTGTTTTACCTTCGTTGACCAGTTCCTTTATTATCGATATGTAGTCTCGCATTAAGGAGAGTGCAGACATTTTTGGTAGACCTATCGTCCGCCGAACATCTGGCCTGTATGCTCCTCCCGCTCCTATGCCCATAATGAATTTTCCTCCAGTCATATGGCTGACTGTTCCTCCTGTCATTGCAAATGCCATTGGCGTTCGCCACATGACTGGGGAGACAGCTATGCCTGTTTCCAATCCTCCATCCACTATTTCATTGGATGCTGCCCATCTCATTAAGCAAACCTGGTAGGAGTCCATTTGACCTGGTACCTCTGGAGTCCAAATACTTTGATAACCAAGCCTGGCCGCTTCTCTAGACATTTCTTTTTGTTGTTCTATGTCCAATCTTAGAGTTGGATCGAGACCGATACCGATATCCATGCAATTACCTCATATTGTTTCTGGTTTGGGAATTAATTTAATTTTTTTCTATCAAGGCCATTTCTGTAGAAAACCATATGGCCATTGATCCACCTCTGTCATCATAACCATATTCTGCTTTTCTATAGATGTAGTCACTTCTTTTTTGTTGGAATCCTGTTCCTGAACATACATCAATCAAATCTCCGTTGTCATTGATCCTCTTTTTTGATGCGGCCCAAACTTTTTCAAGAATGGGTAAATATGATTCACTCAGCCATCCTTTTCTTATTCCGCGAGCTAACACATATCCAATCATGCAGGTTACGGACAATTCTTGGTAGGTTCCAGGTAAATCTATTAGTTGAGGCCATGTTCCATTTGGTAATTGATGACTAATCATTCCATCCAAATGTTTTATGTGGATATCCAATACTTGATTTCGAAGAGGGTATTCGATTGGCATGTAATTAAGGGCCTCAGAAAAAGCTAAGGCGGCAAATCCGTTTCCTCTTCCCCAAAAATATGGAGTAGTCCTGTTGTGCCAGAAAAGTCCATTGGTTTGTTGAACTCCAGCTTCAAGTAAAAAATCTACATATCGATCAACATAGGTGGAGTCGTTGGTGACCTTAAAGGCTCTGCCCATCATTGCAGCGATGAAGAACATATCCTCACAGCCAAATTCAGGATGGCATGGGTTTGGAGAAATACCTTTTGGGACATTTTCGTAGGTGTTTGCTGCCTTTAAAAGCAGATCCTTCCATGTTTTGTCCTTTGAGGCCCTAAACAGGTCTTCGGCCCAACACATTGCCGCAATATTCGGCCCTGAATTATTGTTATTTTCGAAATTAGAGTTTTCATTTAGGAAATTAACAAGGTTTGATATTCCCTCAACAGGGTCAGGATAATTTGGATCTATTTCTTTTAGTCTAAGTCTGCCGCTTATAGAGACACCTTGTACGTAATTGATTGGCTCATCCAGCTTGTATCCATATACCTTCCCGAGGTGGTTACTGACTTCTAGTGCACTTCTTTCAACAAGGCTCTGCTGTTCCTTTGCGGCCTTTGATATGACAGGGTCTGATTCAATTATTTTCCTGATTAAATTAATGAAAATTTCATTTATGTTGTCGTTGGGCGCAGTAATCCTAATTCCAGGGATTGGCCCAGGGGTTGGACCTAAACCAGAAGCTAGGGCCCCTAAAAGAGAATTTGTCTCATGGGATATTGAGTCCACAAAATCGTATTTAATTGTTCCACTTGGCCCGATTGATTCTATATAGACCTTATCTTCATTGGTTTCAGTCAACTCTATTACTAGATCTGGGGCATCCACTGTAATCCATCTCCATAGGTAGAGTTCTTCAGGGTTCTTTAACTCATGAAAGGATTTGGACTGAGGAGGAAACTCATAAATTTGATCCGACATGTTCAGTTGGGTGTCAGATGCTATGAAACCAATTTTGTCTGATAACTCATCGATCCCTTTCATTGCGTCTGAAAAAAATGTTTCATTAGCCCGGACACCTGATAACCCTCCAATTATTGCAAATCGGTGGATTTTCTCTGAGGAATGATACAAAGAGTTGGTAAATCCCTTGATCGGGTTTTCAGATTTATCGATACCTACGTTGTACTGGATATTCAAATGTTAATCCTGATCGTCTATTTTTTGGTGGTAGCTGGCACTATGTTCGCAGCTGAATAGCCTGCGCCGAATCCATTGTCAATGTTCACCACAGTAATTCCTGGAGCACAGCTGTTTAGCATAGCAAGCAGAGCGGCAACACCTCCTAGGCTAGCCCCATATCCTATGCTAGTAGGAACAGCTATTATTGGGCAGTTGACTAGCCCGCCGATCACTGAAGGAAGAGCGCCTTCCATTCCTGCTACAGCCACTATTGCTTTGGAGTTTTGAATCTCTCCTAACTTATCAAATAGCCTATGTATACCTGCAACACCCACGTCGAAGATTTTATTCACTTTACATCCCATTACTTCGGCCGTTAGCACGGCTTCCATGGCGACGGGCAAATCTGAGGTGCCTGCACAAACTACAGTTAGACCGCTAACAGGATTTTCATCTGGCTCAGAAATCGCGGTAATCACTCTAGCCATGGCGTCATATTTGGCATCAGGTACCCACTCTAGTACTGAGTCATATGCCGCAGGTTCTGCTCTTGTCACTACTACTTTTCCGGAAGTGTCTAATATAGCCTTTGTGATCTGTTTTATTTGGTCAGGGGTTTTACCCTGCCCAAAAACTACTTCCGGGAAACCCTGTCTGATAGCCCTGTGATGATCTACACGTGCAAATTCAAGGTTTTCGAAAGGCAAATTTCTGAAAAGCTCCACACCTTGGTCTATTGATTTGTTGCCCGATTGTATTTCAGACAGCAGGTCGCGTATTTTTGCTTCTTCGATGACGTTCCTCCAACTAATTATTTTCTTGTGTTAAATTTTCCGAAATTTAGATACTCTTTCTCCAGTACCAATTTCAGTAACATATATTGAACCTTCTTTATCAACTGTAATTCCGTGTCCGTCGGTTATAGAACCCTTTCCAGGATCCTCATCAATTTTCCATCTTGAAACTACTTCCCCGTCCAAGGTCCATATACTCACTCCACCATGGGGACCCTGTTCTATGCAGTATATGTGGTCTTCGTGTATCCAAACATCTCCAGGACTGGACATATCAGTCCATTCCTCTAGGAAACTTCCCTCACTATCAAAGAGTTGAATTCGATCATTTTCACGGTCACAAATGATTATTCTTTCTCTTTCGTCGACCCAGATATTGTGTAATAGTGCAAATTCTCCCGGACCGGTACCTTGTTTTCCCCAGGACAATAGCAGCTCGCCGTCTGAACTAAATTTGTGAACCCTATGCCCTCCGTAGCCGTCTGACACAAAGAGTTCACCTGAAGGAGAAATTGCTAATCCTGAAGGCATATTGAATGGCAGTCCCTGGAAAGATGGAGAAGGGGCCAGTTTTTCTCCTAAAGTTCGAATAGGTTCTCCTCCAGGAGTGTATTCAGTAGCTATATGGAAATCACGATCGACAAGCCAAACATTGTCATTTGGAGCTATGTAAATCCCGTGTGGATTGGCAGAAAATGTTCCTTCCCCCCAAGAAGATATGAAGTCCCCCTCCATAGTCCATATAGTGAGAGGGTGTTTGCCTCTGCTAAAGACATAAATTTCACCTTTGGAGTTGATAGCGGCATCTGAAGCGGCTCCGAATTCCCAGTATTTGGGCATTTTTGGCCATTCGGGCACTTTTTCATATTTGAAATCCCCACTACCTAGAATAGCCATCGGTTTGCCTCTCAGTTTGCGATTTAGGGGTTTTTGATTTCTACTTTGGTTTTATTTTGCGATCGATTCTACATGTTGATCAACATTCAATTCAAAATGAAGCCTGAGATTTTCTTTACCTGTGAAGCAATTGGATGTAACCTAAATAGGCTATTTTTCGGGGTGTGGCGCAGCGGTAGCGCGCCTGTTTTGGGAACAGGAGGCCCTCGGTTCGATCCCGAGCACCCCGACCACTAGGCTCAATGATTTGTTGATTAAACTAAGCTAAATTGCACTGTTTGGTCCCAGAGGTCTACACCGTTCAACTTAAGTTCACATAGACTACCTGGTTTGTATTTTTGCGGCAGGAGACAACGTCCTCTAATTGGATATTCTGTCAGTTCAATTACTGCGGTGCGCTCAGGCTGATTTTCCAATACGGTGGCGCTTAATGGCGTTGACGATTGAGCAACTAGAAACTCTTGTGACAGATATTTTAATAGCCAATATTTTTTTCTCTTGGACTCATACCTGCGAATTTCCTTTACCCGTATTTCAGATTCGAAACCAATGTTTGATAACTCCTCATTTTCATAAGAGTGAGTATTACTCTCAATATATTCAATCGCTTGCCGTTGCAGACATAAATCTGAGAAACGCCTAATTGGTGAGGTTGATTGGCAATATAGGTCTACTCCTAATCCAGAATGAACGTCTGAGTCTATCGATATTTTGGCTGGCCTCATATGTTTAGAAGCTCGATACCAATTTAGCAAGTCGGATTTTTCTTTGGGAGGTAGGATCTGTGATTCTGGCTGATACCTATAGAGAGCCGGGATTCTGTTTGTAGAAAAAAATTCGGCCATTTTTACGTTGTAGACGATCATTAATTCAGATATTAGTTTTTGGGAAGGGGAGTTGGGTGACGACATTGAAACAGATATCTTGCCTTCTTCCCCAATTTTTATCATAGCGTCAGGTTTGTTGAAAATCTGAGCACCACGTATTTCTCTGTCAGTACTGTGAGATTTGGTGAATTTTTGTAATTTGGAAAAGATTTTGTGAAGTTTGTGTTTGGTGTTGTCGAAGATTAGGTCAGCAGATTCATATGTAAATGATTGATCAGTATTTATAAAGGTTTTTACGAAATTACTCTTTACTATGTTTGACTTTTCATCAAGGTCCAACACTAAGGATAAGCATAGCCTTTTTTTATTTGGATTAAGTGAAGCTATGTTTTCAGAAATCTCCTTGGGTAGCATGGGTATGGTGATCTCTGGTAAATATACTGACGACTTTCTGTATTTTGCTTCCAAGTCAAAGATGGAATCTTTAGCTATAACTGTGGAAGCAGCAGCGATGTGTATCCATATCCGATTGCCATTTTCATCCAAGGAAAAAGCATCGTCTTTATCAAGAGTGCTTTCATCATCGATAGTGTAAGTTGGTAGATCTGTTAGGTCTTCCCAGTCTTGGTCTGGAAATGCCATTCTTTTTGCTTCTTTAGCTATCTCCTCTGGGAATACGGTATGTATTTTGAGGGTTTCCAGCTCATAGGGAATGTCTAGGTTAAAGAGCCCCGCAGTTTCAAGTATCTTGAAACCTGTTTTTTGAAGGTCTCCTTGCGAACCGGCAGTAATATTTTTGATTAAATCAATAGCTTTGGCACTTCGAGTATAGGATTCCCCTAGAACGACAAAGTTTTTCAAATGATCCAAAAGCTGAAGTTGGTGATCTGTAAGATTAGCAGGTATGGATTTATTAGTAATTGCATCTGCTAGTTCCACTTCATCCCTGCATTCGCGTTTTGCCTTTCTCTGCTTGGCCTCTGTTGCCTCAACCGTTTCATGAGAATGTATTACCAGGTTGTTTTTGTTCAATGAAAAAAACATTGGATTTTCGTTTATGTGGAGATATAGTGCTGCTATCAAATGCGGACTGTTCTTAAGGTCCAATAAATCGGCTATGTCACCTATATCAACATTTTGGTTCCCATTCTTTTCCAATTCTTGGGCCATTATTTTCCAGATTTCCTCGAGATTTAACTGAGAACATATCTTTTGGGCTTCAGTAGAAAATTTCCGCATTTCTAGGAAATCATCAATAAATACGCCTGACTGATATACCAAGTTTTTTGTAGGCAATTTGGTTTTTTTATTCCTACTAATCCTTACTTCAGTTCGAGCGCCACTTGTCGATTCAGATGTCGACTCACAAAATTTCAACTCTTTACCGACCAATGCCAGGACTATTTCACCCATCTAAATCCCTTTATATTCAGTGGTATAAAACATTATGGATGATTCGAAAAAATTATTGGTTCTTTGCCAACAGTCCAAATTAGATGTCATTGCAAACATCTTTGATACTGTGCGAATCTTGTAGAAGTATATGATAGGAAAATGGCGCTCTCAAACCAATGAGATTTTGTGAGCGACTCTGGAGTCAGATTTGAAAAGAATTCATACTACAGCCCTAGCAATTTTGAGAGATCTGGGCCAATGTCCCGCGACTGCTTTCCATGAGGGTTTAGTTTCCTCGAAATTACGTTCAATTTTAGAAGAAAATAATATTGAGAATTTCCAGGATGAATATGGAAACATTATAGCGAAAATTTCTGGAACTGAAGGTGAACATCGTCCGATTGCATATGTGGCTCACATGGATCATCCCGGTTACGAAATTGTTCGGATTGAAGATAGTTTTTTTGTTGGGAAATCGTTAGGTGGAGTGCCAAAGGCAGCAGCAAATAAAGGAGCAGATTGTATTTCTTTTGATCAAGAGAATAATAGGTATCCCTGCAGTATTCAACCTTGGGATGGAGGTGAGGAAGGCGAGGTAAAGGTAGTTTCGGAAAAAAGATTGGATGTAGGGACACCCCTAACATTTGACTTACAAGATTTTAGTCTCGAGGGTGACAGGATAGAAATGCGAGCTTTGGATGATCTTGCTGGCTGTGCTTCCATTCTCGCCGCTTTAATTGAACTAACCCGTGAGCCTGTTAAGACAGATATTTTTGGAATATTCACTAGGGCTGAAGAGGTTGGCTTGGTAGGGGCTGGATTAATTTCTGCAGAAAACACAGTCCCCGTTAACACCTTCATTGTGTCTGTCGAGACAAGTTCTGTGATTCCGGGAGTGGAGCAGGGGATGGGGCCTGTTATACGCACTGGCGATGCGTCTTACACATTTGACGCTGAAGCCGAACAGATTTTGGCACTGGCAAAGAATACTTTGGTGTCTGAAGACCAGAATTTCAAATGCCAACGACAGTTAATGGCGGCAGGTTCTTGTGAGGCGACTGCTTTTGCAGTTCACGGTTATTCAACTACCGGAGTGGCATTCCCCTTAGGTAATTGGCACAATGCTACGACCAAAATTCCCGATCCTAATGGATCTATAGGAATGGAAAACATATCTCTCGAAGATTTTATGCATGGTACGGACCTAATTTACACATCTGCTAGCATGGTTCATACAGAGTCAGTCTCCCCAGTTAAAGAGAGGCTTAGAGAAGTGCAAGATAAACTCAAGAATCGGCTAAATAGGCTAACTTAAGGCTCGCTTCTATCCCAATCTTCCAGGGTCCAATATCCTGCCTCTGGTAGGACAGAATTGATTCGCAAACCTTGTGCCTTTTTTAGACGTTGAATATTGTATAGGTGTGTGATCTCTTCAAAATATATGTGCCGCATCGTCGCTTCAAGCGTCATTGAACCTTTCGCAGGGGTTCCTTCTGAGGTTACTCCATGAGGATGAGCTTTAGCCATCATTTCCCACTGAGGAGTAGCGTCTCTGTCAATTTTTTTGGATGCGAGAAACTCCAGAGAATTATCTTGGAGCACCCTGATAGCTAAGTTGATAAATTGGTTTAACAAACAACTTAACTCATTAATTTCCCAATAAATATCGTCGTCAAGACGTCTATCTGATTTTGACTGGGTGAGCTCTTCAATGTTTGCGATTCCGTGGTCTTCTAGGGGGAAAATAGTTGATCCCCATCTTAAAACCAACCATCTTGGAATTAAGGAAGCCATATGGCTGATCTGATTTCGAATACTCCAGCCTGCCCATTCCCAATTATCTGAAGTGTAGTCCAATTGTTCGTCTGTAAGATCGACAATTTCATTGGCAATTATGCTGTAAAGCGTTTCGAATTCAGGAAAGAAATTAATGGCAGCATTAATTTTATCGTTCATATTTAATCCTTGTATCTTTCCAAGGCACGAAGTAAATGTTCCATTGAAAGATTGCCACCACTTGCTATCAAGGCCACTTTTTTGTTTTTCAGCCTTTCCTTAATTTTGATCGCTGCAGCTAAGCTTGCTGCTCCCGCATGTTCCATCAGATTCCTTGTGTGTTCTAAGTACATCACTACAGCGTCTTCCATTTCTTCATCAGAGACCAGGATAAAGTCATCCAGCATTTCTCTTAATATGCTTTGTGCTGGTTCATAACCTTTGTTCGTTGCCAAACCTTCAGCTATGCTGGACATTTCAGCTTGTTGCAAAGTACCAGATTTCCATGAATTGTAGGCTGCAGGAGCTCTCTCACCCTGTACACCTATAACCTCTATGTTTGGGTTAATGGATTTGGCAGTTATGCATGTCCCACAGGCTCCACTGCCTCCCCCAACTGGGACAATAATCACGTCCACATCGGGTAAATCTTCCATTATTTCAAGTGTATATGTACCCACTCCGGCATATAACTGGGATTCTTCGACGGCATTTATATATTTGTAACCTTTCTCATCTGAAAGATCTCTCATGTACTGATCTGCTATTCCGAAATGCTCTCCATGGTGAATTACATCAGCGCCAAGGTTTCGCATTGATTGAACTTTGCCTGGATTAGCTATTTCCGGAACAGCTATATATGCCTTAGCGCCGAACAAAGACGCAGCATAAGCTATCGATTGACCATGATTACCGCTTGAAGCTGTTGAGACTCCTTTTTCTAGATCGGCAGCGGACATTTGGGCCAAAAGATTAATACCGCCCCTGATTTTAAAGGCTCCTAATTTCTGGTGGTTTTCATGTTTAACATGCACTTCTGTTCCCACTATTTTTTCCAGGGCTAGGTGGCGATGTAGTGGAGTGCGGGTGATGAAGTTTTCTATTCTATTTTTTGCAGCTATCACGTCTGTCAGGTTTGGCTTAGACACAAAAACTCCTAGTTTATTGGTTTTATGGCAGCAATGTGACTGATATTTTACGCTCATATTTGTTGCGTGACACCATTGAAGGCTGGCGTGCTAAAATCCACCGCACCTGGACTACTTTAAGTGAAAAGATCATTAACCAAGTGAGTAAATTAATATGATCGATAGAAAATATGACGTGGTTGTAATAGGTGGAGGAATAATTGGGTTGGCAACTTCAATGAAGCTGACCCGGGATTTTCCAAATTTGAAAGTGGCAGTTTTGGAGAAAGAGAAAGAGGTGGCGCAGCACCAAACGGGCCACAACAGTGGAGTAATTCACGCCGGGATCTATTATGCTCCAGGAAGCCAGAAAGCTAATTTTTGTTCTACTGGTGGAAAACTGCTAAGAGATTTCTGCGATGAAAAAGGGATTGCCTATGACATGTGTGGAAAACTGATAGTTGCAACAGACGAATCGGAAGTTCCTCAGCTTGAAGAACTTTTTAAACGTGGAACAGAAAACGGTGCTGAGGGGTTGCGTATGGTGGACCAAGAAGAGATAAAGGAAATTGAGCCATATTCTGCTGGGGTGAAAGCGATCTTGTCCCCGAACACAGGAATTATTGATTATTTTGAGGTTTCGCAAGCATATGCAACAAGCATGAGAGAAAACGGTGGAGATCTCCTTACAGATGTGGAAGTTGTTTCAATCGAGAATAGGGATGGATTGGTTTATATCAATACCACAACAGGAACTATTGTGGCTAAATACGTTTTGAATTGCGCCGGACTGCATGCAGATACCGTAGCAAAGATGATGGGTGTTGATATTGGAGTGAAAATCGTTCCCTTTAGGGGAGAGTATTTTTCAATAATTCCTGAGAAAGAACATATGGTCAAAGGCCTAATTTATCCAGTCCCAGATCCCAGCATGCCTTTTCTCGGTGTTCATTTTACTCGCAGGATAAATGGAAGTGTTGAGGCAGGGCCAAATGCAGTGCTGGCCTTTGCAAGGGAGGGATATAAGAAAACTGATATCAATCTTAGAGACACCATAGGAACATTTTCGTATGGCGGATTTTGGAAGATGTCAGCTAAATATTGGAAAGTGGGAGTAAGTGAGCAATATAGATCTCTAGTGAAAGGCGTTTTTGTTAAATCCTTGCAGAAATTGATGCCGGAAATAACAGGAGATGATTTGGGAGATCCGGGGGCTGGAGTTCGGGCTCAAGTTATAGATTCCAATGGTGGCTTGCTTCAAGATTTCGCCATTGAGGCCTCCCCCAATGCCATACACGTATTAAGTGCACCTTCACCTGGTGCGACTTCTTCGATAACTATAAGTGAATATATTGTTGACCTGGCCCAAGAATCTTTTGAATTGAGTGCAGCTTAATCAGCAGAGTGGAGAAGTAAGATGAAAATTGCATATGCATTTAGGCGGACCACAGTATACCCATACACGGCTGGCTTTTATGGGCCTGGGGGATGGGGATTACCTGATGAGCCAGCATTGACAACCTTTTTGAAAAAAATAAACGAGATAGGATTTGATGGCATTGAGCTCGGGTTCGAGGTTTTTGGGGGTCATGACGCTACAAAGGCATCTACAACCGAGTTGCAAAAACGACTCGAGGACGCAGGGGCTCCTTGCGTAGCTATTAGAGCAGGCGGAGTTTTGTGTACCCCTGTTGTAGGCGAACAAAATCGGGACCGGCTTTTGAAATCGATTGATATCGCAGGGTGGTTGGGGATAGATATAGTTAATAGTGCTTTGTCTGGACCTTCGAGGAACAAAACTTTAGGTGACAACCTACCTGGAAAGCCAATACAACAAGGTTCTAGTCAACTTGCTTCCTATCAGGATTTTGAAAGGACGGCCGGTATTTTGCATGAAGCTGGTGTAAGGGCTGGTGACGCTGGATTAAATGTCACTGTAGAGGTCCATCAACACTCAATAGCTGACACAAGTACCTCGACATTGAAATTGCTTGAGATGACAAATAGTGACCATGTCTTTGCAAATCCTGATTTAGGCAACATATTGTGGCATTATGATGAACCGGAACAATCCAGTGAGGAAGCAATACTAGCATTGGCTCCTCATTCCAAATACTGGCATTGCAAAACTTTGCAAAGGGTTCATGTGCCTGAACTAGACAGGGCTTATTTTATAAGGACGGCACTGCCAGATGGAGATATAGATTATAGATTTGCTATTAGCGCAATGTTAGAGGCCGGATATGACGGTTATTTTGCCTTGGAAGGAACCAATACAGGGGACCATCTCACCAAGGATGCAAAAAGCGTTGCTTATGTTAGACAAGTAGTGGCTGAAATAGAACAGGGAAAGCCCATTTTATAGTTGTTAATTTACTTGACTCGTTTAGCTAGTAGGATTAACATATACGTCTGTTGCGTTTTTGAACGTACTTTTTGGGGTAATTCCCAAGCACCTTAACAACTGGATAGTAGAAGGAAACCGTAAATATTTAGAGTTTGATCCTGGCTCAGGACGAACGCTGGCGGTGCGCCTAATGCATGCAAGTCGAACGAGCGACCCGGGCTTGCCCGGTTAGCTAGTGGCAGACGGCTGAGTAACACGTAAGTAATTTGCCCCGAAGAGGGGGATAATCCAGAGAAATCTGGCCTAATACCCCGTACCTTTCTTTCCGGCCTGCCGGATTGAAAGAAAGGCTCCGGCGCTTTGGGAGAAGCTTGCGGCTTATCAGGTAGTTGGTGGGGTAATGGCCTACCAAGCCGAAGACGAGTAACCGGTGTGAGAGCACGATCGGTCAGAGGGGGACTGAGACACGGCCCCCACTCCTACGGGAGGCAGCAGCAGGGAATCTTGCGCAATGGGCGAAAGCCTGACGCAGCGACACCGCGTGGAGGATGAAGGTCCTAGGATTGTAAACTCCTTTTATCAGGGAAGAGAAAGGACGGTACCTGATGAATAAGGTTCGGCTAACTACGTGCCAGCAGCCGCGGTAATACGTAGGAACCGAGCGTTGTCCGAATTTACTGGGCGTAAAGAGCGCGTAGGTGGTTTGTTAAGTCTCATGTGTAATCTCCCGGCTCAACTGGGAGGGGTCATGGGATACTGGCAGACTCGAGGATAGCAGAGGAAAGCGGAATTCCCGGAGTAGTGGTGAAATGCGTAGATACCGGGAGGAACACCAGAGGCGAAGGCGGCTTTCTGGGCTATTTCTGACGCTGAGGCGCGAAAGCGTGGGGAGCGAACCGGATTAGATACCCGGGTAGTCCACGCCCTAAACGATGGATACTAGATATTGGGGGTATAGACCCCTCCAGTGTCGAAGCTAACGCGATAAGTATCCCGCCTGGGGAGTACGGCCGCAAGGCTAAAACTCAAAGGAATTGACGGGGGCCCGCACAAGCGGTGGAGCATGTGGTTTAATTCGACGCAACGCGAAGAACCTTACCTGGGTTTGACATGTACGGGACAGCTTTGGAAACAAGGTTTCTCTTCGGAGTCCGTATACAGGTGCTGCATGGCTGTCGTCAGCTCGTGTCGTGAGATGTTGGGTTAAGTCCCGCAACGAGCGCAACCCTCGTGGCTAGTTAAATTTCTCTAGCCAGACTGCCTTAATAAGGAGGAAGGTGGGGATGACGTCAAATCATCATGGCTCTTACGTCTAGGGCTACACACACGCTACAATGGCCGGTACAGACGGTAGCTAAGTCGCGAGATGGAGCCAATCTGAAAAAACCGGTCCCAATTGGAATTGTAGGCTGAAACTCGCCTGCATGAACGTGGAGTTGCTAGTAACCGCAGGTCAGCACACTGCGGTGAATACGTTCCCGGGCCTTGTACACACCGCCCGTCAAGTGATGGAAGTCGACAACACTTTAAGTCGTCGAGCTAACCCGTAAGGGAAGCAGACGCCCAAGGTGGGGTCGATGACTGGCACTAAGTCGTAACAAGGTAGCCGTACCGGAAGGTGCGGCTGGATCACCTCCTTTAAAGGGAGTAGGGATTTCTCTAAATTTAGAGAAACCCAGGTCGGTAGGTAAAGCAAGGCGTAGTTGGTCTTAGGTAGAGCATGATTTGTGTAACAGCAAAGGAGCTCCCTAAAGTTGAAAATGCCCGTAAACATTTTACCTCGTTAAACAAAAATTGATTTCCTTCCACTATCTAATTGTTAAATACACAACCCGAAATTTAGATCTTGTGAATTAAATGGGGCTGTAGCTCAGTTGGGAGAGCGCCTCCCTTGCACGGAGGAGGTCGCAG
>RQOP01000077.1 GCA_008373095.1 SAR202 cluster bacterium
CCGCCCCCAGAACCAGAACCTATAGGAGTGGCAGTTACACTTAAGTAACGTCTCACCTCTGGTATTTCTATTTCATCCTGTATCGATTCTTCTATATCCACACAATCAGATGCCATTTGTATTATTTCAAAATCCCTTATTACATCCGAAAGCCTTAAACCCAAATATTCCGAATTTTCCAGATTAAAAATTTGCTGTGCCGTTTTGTTCAATAAAGTTATATTTCCATCTTCATCTGTAACAATTACTCCATCAGCCATAGTGTCCAAAAGAGCAGAAAGAGTATTTCTTTCAGATGAAAGGGTATTTACCGTTGCAGAAACCGTCTCAGCCATCTGGTTAAAAGCATTCGATAGATCTAGGGTTTCATCTCTCGAAATAGCAGGTACCCTATGATCCAAATATCCTTCTGCAATCAGGAAAATCCCCTCAGTCAGCTTATTCATGGACCGATTAATTCTCAATCTCACAGCCATGATGGTAAGTAGAGATAAAAAAGTGATCAGTATTCCAATAAGTACAACTGTTATAGCTAACTTTCCGCCCTGGCCCCCATCAATGTCGTTCCCTAAATTGAAAACATAAAAACCGGAAAAAATAATGACAACACTAACAAATAACAGAAAAGAAACTATAATTTTCCATACAGGTAAACTAGGAATTCTCAACGCCATTCTCCCCGCACAAGAACATTAACCGTCGAACCTATAACCTACCCCTCTTATGGTGACTAATTTTTCAGGTCGGCTAGGATTAACTTCAATTTTTTCCCGTATCCACCTAACATGGACATCCACAGTCCGGACATCGCCAATATATTCATCATCCCAAAGTCTCTGCAGAATCTGATCTCTTGTAAACGCCCTGCCTTTGTGCGATGCCAGCAGATAAAGTAAATCAAATTCCTTGGGTTTCATAGAAACCTCTTCCCCTGAAACTATGGCCATATGGCTGGTCAAGTGAATTTCGAGTTCCCCAAACTTTAGAATTTCGAGTTCATCTACTTGCGGATTTAAGGCTGCTCTTCTGAGAGAATTCCTCACTCTGACTACTAACTCTCTCATACTGAAAGGCTTAGTTATGTAGTCATCCGCACCCATCTCCAAACCTACAACCCTATCAATCTCTTCAGCCTTAGCTGAAATCATGAATACTGGCATTTCTAAATCTTTCCGAAGAATTCGGCAGACTTCAAATCCATCCATTTTGGGTAACATAACGTCCAACAACACTAGATCTGGTTTGATTTCTTGTGCCTTTTCTAGCCCATCTTCACCATCAACGGAGGTGAATACATCGTACCCTTCCTGAGTTAGTGTATATTTCACCGCTTCCAAAATATTTTCTTCATCTTCGATAATGAGAATCTTCTCACTGTTCACTACAAATCTCCTGGCTATTTGGGTGACCTTGCACACCAATTATTACCATTAAATGAGGAATTTGTAAGTCCCCAAATAGATTTATGACAAACCTTCAGGCAAATCTTGGCAACCCTTATTAAGGACCAGTTTTTATAAATAAATTGGTGGCTTCTACGACGATTACAATATTTTAACCATCGGTATAGTTAGTTCACTGGTTATATCGGTGAACCATTCAACCACTTCAGAATGTAAAGGTATCCCATTTATTTTTCGATCTTCTTCTTCTTCAGACTCTGATAGGCCTGGATACATAACCCTTTCATGGCCTGGCGCAGGAGGGGTATCTTTTAAAGACTGCAACATGTTATCCATATTATCTTTAAAAATTTCAACATCTGTGAAAGCTTCTATATTGTATGCGCAAAAATAGTGGCAGCTTGTCCCGCCAGTTCTACTAGTCTTGCCAGATCCAATAACCATAGCGCTGACAGCCCCGCTTAGTCCTGTAGCCAATATTTCAGACATAAGGCCAAATCCGTAGCCTTTATGGGATCCTTGTTCTCTGGTGCCCCCCAAAGGTAGTTGATGAAACTCTCCTCGATCTGGCATAGGCACCTCATCACCTATCGGAGCTCCATCTAAACCTGAAATCCAGTTGGGTAATAGATTCGCCCCAACTCGAGCAGCAAGCCCCAATTTATTACCTGCTATTGCGGAGGTGGCAGCATCGAAAAGAAATGGAGGATTGTTCCTAGCAGGAGCTGCTATTGCAATTGGATTGGTGCCGAGCCTGGGTTCTGCACCAAAAGTAGGTAGCACGCTCATCCCTCCGGCTGTGGCAGTCATACCTATCATATCTTCCTTGGCAGCTAACATAGCATGATGTCCAATGGCACCGGAATGCCCCGCATTATGCATGGTTACCACACCAATTCCTACATTTTTCGCCTTATCGATAGCAATTCGCATCGCTTTTGGACCTAATATGACTGCAAGTCCACTATCTGCATCGATAGTTGCTGTACCTTGACTCTCTCTCTCAATCTTCCAATCTGGCCTAGGGTTTAGATCACCAGCGTTGTATCTTTCCACATAACTTCTAAGCATGTTTGAAACCCCATGTGTTTCCACACCTCGCAGATCTGTCGATACGAGAACATCTGCACCCTCCTTAGCATCTTCAGGTAGTATGCCCATTTTCTCGAAAATTTGGGTTACGGTTTCCTTTAAAGACTCATGCTCCACTTTAACAATGTCCTCTTTGGGGACTTTAAATCGATCTAACATAACTTTCTAATCTACCTCCATTTTTCTGGAATGACATTAATTTTGAACTAGTAATTCCTGTAACCTATCGATAACGATTTCTAATTCTGAGTCCGCAATGTTAAAGGGATCGACAGCTAACTCATCCGGGGTACCTAGGTTACTTAGATATATGGAAGGCTTTGAAGCGATCATCTGTTCCCAAACTTGATCTCTAGACAGACCTTTCCTATCTGGGTCAAAAGTTATTACCGCAGTTGGTATTAAGTAATCATATGAATCAAATTTTGTCTCAATATTAATACCTGGAATCTCTATAAGAGCATCAATAACTTGATCACACATATTTTGGTATCTTCTATTTTCCTCATCTTCGTCTTCATCAATAAATATTTCTAAGGCTTTAGACAGACCAATAATTTCCTCTTTTGCAACTTTCAGACCTCTGCCAATAAATTGATGCGGGCTGGCATTAGCATAGGCAGCCTCGATTAGGTCTGCCCGTCCGCACAGCACACCTGTTCCTTGAGGGCCCCTTATTCCTTTACCCCCACTGTAGATAACCATATCCGCCCCCTCTTTTATGAATCGTGTAATGTTGGCTCTAGGTGGTAGATAGGAAGCCGCGTCCACGATAACTGGTATTCCTTTGGAATGGGCTGTTTCACATACATATTCAAACGGCAAAGCTCTTCTAGTTATGAAAGGGGAAAATAAATATGCGACAGCAGCGGTGTTTTCAGTAAAGGCACCTTCCAGTTCCCACGGCTGACACCTACGCCCATCCCCAATTTCCACAAATTTAGCTCCTACTGAAAGATAACATTGATCATATGGAAACCTATGGCTTCTATGTATGATAATTTCATTTTTCAAACCATTTGTATCGGGAAGTTTTTTCATGTTAATCGGATCGCTACCTGCAACAACGGCTGCCGCTTGAAGGATTAGACCTCCAGCAGCACCACTGGTTACCATACCAGCCTCAGCACCAGTAACCTCAGCTATTTGTTTGCCAACCGCCAAGTTAAGCTCATCCATATTGACCATGGTATTTGAGGCCCGGTTCATAGCATCCATGACTTCCGGTCTAAGTCTACTACCGCCATATGCAGTAACTGTTCCGGTAGCTGATATAACAGGGCTAAGGCCCAAGGATTCTAGTATGTCTTTACCAGGGGAATACATTAAAACAACCTCATCAGATTCAATAACAACCTAACACCGCGGATTATACACGGCGTTCATTAGGTTTAGACAATAAACATGGCATCGCCAAAACTATAGAACCTATACTGATTATCCACAGCCTCTTTATAGGCCGACAAAATATTCTCTCTCCCTGCAAGGGCACTAGTTAGCATAAGCAACGTCGACTTCGGTAAATGGAAATTCGTGATTAAACTGTCAACTACACGAAATTCATAGCCGGGTTTAATAAAAATATCAGCCCATCCAGAACCTGGATTCAAAGTGGGAGAGAGATTATTGCTAGCAGCATTTTCTAAAAGCCTAACCGCAGTGGTACCTACAGATATGACCCTTCTGCCTTCCCCTTTGGCAAGATTTATCCTATCGCTTACTTGAGCAGTAAGTTCCCAGTATTCTGAGTGCATTTTGTGTTCTGATGGGTCCTCAGTTTTAAGAGGTCTGAAAGAATCCCAACCAACATGCAGGGTGACGAATTCCAAAAATACACCTTTCTCTGATATCCGGTTAAGTAGCTCCCTAGTAAAGTGAAGACCTGCCGTGGGAGCGGCAATACTTCCCTCATTTTCAGCGTATACGGTTTGATATCGCTCTGAAGGCGCTGTTGTCTCTCGAATATATGGAGGTAAAGGCAAAGACCCAAAATACTCAAAGTCCAATTTGGATTCAAATTCAATTTCCCTGCTTCCGTCTGGATATTGATCACGAACAGTCCCTACTGCTCGTTTATCGTCTGTACCGTTTATCAGAAATCTCGCCCCCTTCCTCATCCTTCGCCCCGGTTTTACCAATGCTTTCCAGCCCGTAGGACTATTTTGAGTAAGCAGAAGTAATTCAATTTTGCTACCGGTATCCACCAAAGATCCATACATACGCGCTGGGATAACCCTGCTGTCATTGAATACCAAGACATCGCCCTGATTTAAATATCCCACAATATCGTAAAATCGCCGATGTTCAATTTCGCCGGTGTTCCGATCCAATACAAGGAGCCGTGAGTGATCTCTAGGTTCTGCAGGAGATTGAGCAATCAAATCTTGTGGAAGGTTGTAATCAAAATCAGAAGTCTTCAAATTTGCTGCCTACAGAAATCTATTGTTTGGATAATCAGTTAATTCTACAAGAGCAGTACAAATAAAAGATTAGAATAACCTGTTAATGTTGGTAGAATACCGTAGTCACTTTTAATCAGTTTATGGAAGGGGTGTTAACAATGAGCCATTTTTATCCTGAAGACAAATGGACCCTTGCAAATGGTCTCAATATTCATTATTTGGACTGGGGAGGAGACAAAACCAAAAAACCACTCATACTAATGCACGGCATCGGAGGTCATGCACATCTTTTCGATGAGATATCACCGGAATTTTCCGAAAATTGGCATGTTGTGGCTTTGGACGCTCGTGGTTGTGGCGATACTGACTGGAGCCGAAATGGATATTCAGTTCAAAACTTCGCTACTGACATAGTTGAATTTGCCAAAGTCACCGGACTGTATCCATTTGATTATTACGGACACTCTCAAGGTTCCCGAATAGGTATAGCCTTAGGAGCATATTATGGAGATTTTATTTCGCATCTGGCTCTAGGTGATTATGGACCAATGCCAGACCCATCACCTGCAGGTAAAGCTACGGCCAATCAACGGCTGACCAAAGGAACCAAAGAAAAACCTAGAGGCTTTTTCACACCGGAACAAGCCTTTGAATGGCATAGAGAAGATGATTCTAATTTAACCGATGAACAAATATGGAAATTAGTAAAATATACTTACAGATCCAATTGGGATGGAATACTAATACCAAAAACTGATCCTGAAATGAGGTGGCTCAATGGCCGAACAGCCCTCAAAGAAGGTCAATTCTTATGGAATTGCGTACCAAAAATATCGTGTGAAACTATGATAATGAGGGGGAAAACCTCGACAGTTCTAGATCTTGATCAAGCCAACGAAATGGCTCTAAAAATACCGGAAAACAAAGGATTTGTTATAGAGATAGATGGAGCAGGACACGGCCTTCATAGTGAAAATAGAGACGGCACAGTTAAGGCATTGAAAGAATTTTTCTCAGGTGAGAATAGCTGAGTCTACAAATATGTCTTTAATGAGCATAATAAATTTCCTCTATGAGGCTGTCACAGATTTCCTATCGAAAAATTGTGTTTCCATGGCAGCAGCTATTTCTTTTTATGCCTTGTTTTCAATGTTCCCTTTAGGTTTGGCTGTGGTTTCAGTGACCGGATTTATTATTGGCCCAGATAGTGATAGAACCAAGCTGGCCATAGATATGGCCGAGGTGTTACCAGTTTCAAGTGACTTAATTGGTTCCACTATGGAAGGTATAGTAAACGCTCGTACCATCACCGGTATTGTTAGTTTTTTAGGTCTGATATGGGCCTCATCTGCGGCATTTGGAGCTATTAGGAGAGGAATCAACACTGCGTGGGGAGTCACACGACCCAGACCTTTCCTTAGAGAAAGATTAATCGATATAGGATTAGTATTCGGCGCAGGTATATTAGTAATAATAATTCTCTTCACAGCTCCGATAATCAGTGTCGTATCGGATCTTGTCAAATATTTTGATCCTGATGGAGATTTCCAGATAGATTTTGTTCTTGGATTAATAGCACGTTTAATTTCACCAGTATTAGCCTTCATCTCAATATTGATACTCTACGCCTGGATGCCAAATGTGAAAGTGAGAATGCAATATGTGGTACCTGGTGCCCTTATTGCTACCGCCGGGTTTATTGCAGGACAATGGTGCTTTATATGGGTAGTTAGTACATTCTCTTTATACAATGCTATATACGGGTCTGTGGGAGCTCTGTTGGCTTTACAGGCATGGCTATATATATCGGCGATCATATTACTTTTCGGAGCCCAACTTACATCAATGTTCCATAAATATGGAGTTGGAGAGAATGAAAAAAGCAAATTGGACAAAATGATGCTTGCTGTAAAGAAAAGGGGTAACCGAATTGTCGGTTCAATCAAATTCTAGCCATATCAATAGGATTCTTATAACGATCGCCATACTAATCACTATTGCTTGTTCCGGCAATGAAATTCAGCCTCCCGTCATTGACCAAAATCAGATCACACAGGAAACGTCAATCAACGAGTCCAAATTAAGTCAACAGAATGCCAATGGGCAAAACTTGTTTTCTCTGGCTGATCTGGTAGAGGAAGTGCAACTCTCGGTGGTATCCATATCAGTAGATATAATTTCCAGGGGGCGATTTTTTGATTTTACAGACGAGGGTTCTGGCACAGGAATGATCATTAGTAATGACGGGTATATAGTTACCAACTACCATGTCGTGCAGGATGCCTCAGACATAAAAGTCGCACTATCAGATGGTAGAAATTATTCCGCCGAAATAGTAGGTCTCGATGTGTTGACTGATCTCGCCGTCATAAAAATAAAGGCCAACGACCTTTCCACCATTAAATTTGGTCAGTCCAATTTGCTCAGGCCTGGAGATTGGGTATTTACAATAGGAAATGCTCTAGGTTTAAAGGGAGGGCCTAGTGTCACGTTTGGAATCGTAAGTGGGGTTGATAGAACAGTTCAAACAGAGAGAGGAGATCTGTACGACATGATACAAACAGATGCCGCTATCAACCAGGGTAACAGCGGTGGTCCTTTAGTCAACGATAAAGGAGAAGTGATAGGAATAAACACCGCCGTTTATAGCGGAGCCCAGGGGATAGGGTTTTCGGTCTCTTCCACCGTTGCACAACCTGTAATAGATAGCCTGATAGAAGACGGAAAAGTCACGCGGCCACTAATTGGTCTTAGGGGTATGAATGCAACTAACACAATCTCCAACAGATATGATTTAGGAGTTTCCGAAGGAATTTTCGTGACCCATGTATCTTCAAATGGTCCGGCCGATAAGGGAAACTTAAAAGTCGGAGATGTTATTACCGCAATTGATGGTCTCTCAACACCAACTATGTCCGAATTTTTACCTCTACTTTGGAGTTACGATGTAGGAAATACGATCACAGTTACTTATATTTCTGACAAATCACCTTTCATTACAGAAATCACCTTGGATGAAAGGCCTTAATTAGGGTCTTTCACCTGAAATTATCGCAATTGACCCGAAACCTTTTGTTTGAACGGTCACATTTATTAAACCGGCCTTTTCCAAATGTTCAGTAAGTTGGTCAGAAGACATAAAGGATTCAACTGATTCGGGCAGGTACTTATAAGCTTCACTATCTCCAGCGAACAACCTTCCCATCTTCGGAGTAATCCATTTAAAGTAGGATATAAATATGGTTGCAGACAATTTACCTTTAGGTATAACAATCTCCAATATGGTAACTCTCCCACCTCGTTTTGTAACCCTAACAATATCAGCTAACGCCTTCGGTAAATCTGCAAAATTCCGGACTCCAAATCCAATTGTGGCACCCGCGAAACTTTCGTCCACAAATGGTAAAGAATGTGCGTCTCCAACAGCAACGACAAATTCGTTTTCAAATCCCAATTTAGATGACTTTTCCACTGCGACATCTAACATATTCGGAGAAAAATCTAGACCGACAACTGTTTCTATGTTCGGATACTTAAGCAAATTAAAAGCAAAATCACCAGTACCTGAAGCAATATCTAAAACATCTCCAGAAATATCGGACGCTGTTAATTTCGCTGCACTTTTCCTCCAAACATAATGCATACCACCAGTCATAAGGGTGTTTAAGAAGTCATATCGTCGAGATATTCTCCCAAACATAGAGGCCACAAAGGCGGATCTTTCGTTACCTTTAAGTTGAGCCAAATTATGACTGATCCCGCAAATTTTTTATAATATATGGAAGCTCCTCAATCAGATCACCAGCCAATAAACCTGAAGATCCAATCCGAGACGAAATTGTTTCCGCAGCCTTGCCATGTATGTATACCCCTAAACAGGCTGCCTCCACCGGACTGCAGGACTGTCCCAGAAAACCTGTTATTAATCCTGCCAGTACATCTCCTGTGCCAGCGGAAGATAAAATAGGATTCGCATAAGGGCTAATGATTACAAACCCATTAGGGTCAGCTATAACCGTATTAGCACCCTTCAATACCAAAATCACTCCCCACTCTTTCGCGAATTTTTTTGCCACATTCACACGGTCAGATTGAATTTCTTCTACTGATAATCTTGATAAACGCGACATCTCCCTTGGATGAGGCGTCAATATTGAATTAGCAGGTATGTTTTCCCACCAATTAGAAACTTTCGAAAGTATATTCAAACCGTCCGCATCTAATACCAACTGTGGTAATTTGAGATCAGAGAGTATTAAATTCTCAAGAATTTTACTTGATGTTCTCGAAGTTCCGAGCCCACAACCAATCAGTAAAACTTTGTACTCCTCAAGCTCATCATAAATTTGGCGAGCCATATTTGAAATAAAGTTTGTATTAGGAATTCCCTCTTTTAGCCTCAAAAAAGTTGCTTCGGTAAGCATGCCAGCCATAGTGTTCACAAGACTATCGTAGGTAGCTATAGTGATAAGCCCAAGTCCAGCCTTTAGTGCTGCAGAAGCCGCCAGTATGGGAGCCCCGATATATTTGTCTGAACCTCCTACTATCATCCCTTTGCCAAATGTACCCTTGTGAGCTGAAATATCCCTACCCGGCAATTTGGCAGCGATATCACCATCAAATAATAGGGAAACCTCCCTTTCATTTTGCAGCTCCTTAGGTAGTCCAATTTCAAGAACTGATATATCGCCACAAAATTCTGAAGCGGGCTGGAAAACGTGACAAGGTTTAAGAAACCCTAAGGCAAAAGTTACATCTGGTCTAATCGAATACAACCCAACTTCCGAGGTATCAGAATTGACACCCGTAGGAACATCTATTGCAAAAATTTGTGCCTTCTCTGAATTAATCGATTGAAAATCATATAAAAAAGTCTTTAAAGGATCCCGAACGGGCAAATCCGTTCCTATACCCAAAATACCATCCAAGATCACATGAGCATTTCTTAAAAGGGATTCAACAGATGAAAATGATATTTTTCCCTTTGTGTCGCTGAGATCTACGAGTGATATACCTCTGTCGATAGCTTCTTGAAGTCTAGCATCAGGGTCAGGCCGTCTTTTGACCGTAATAACCGTAACAGAAGCTCCCCATTTAGCTAAATGCCCACTAGCTATCAGGCCGTCAGAACCATTGTTACCTGATCCAATCAAGGAAACTATTTTCAGACCGGTTAATGGCCCTACAAATTTTGCCACAGCATCCGCTACAGAAAACCCGGCATTATCCATCAACAGATCTTTCGATATGCCAAGTTTTTCAGACCTATCTTCTAGGTCACGCATTTGGTGAGAGGATACGATCTTCAAAGTAGCTACTTTTAGGGCTTAACCCATATTAGCTTGGCAACCGAGGTACTGAAAACAAGCTCTTCTCCATCACATTGAAGGGTGACTATCCCTCTCGGCACTGAAGAATCGATTATTTTTATGGCTATGTCAGGAATAAATCCTTTTTCAACAAAATATGCGAGTAAATCTTGATTATCTTCAGGGACCCTGTCCACAATATATTCATTGTCCGGTCTGCATTTATCCAAAGTGATGGCATTGGCTGGAGTGACGTACGTACTACCAGGGATAGGATGTCCAAAAGGACAGGTTTCAGGGTTTTCCAACAGATCAACCACTTTTTGTTCGAGATACGGGGACATTGCGTGCTCTAGTCGATGTGCCTCTATGTGCGCAAATTCGAGATCAACATGAAGGACATCCACTAATAGTCTTTCTGCCAATCGATGTCTTCTTAAAATCACTTCAGCATACTGCCGACCATCTTTGGTCAACACAATTTCCTTATCAGTTGAGATCTCTACAAGTTTTTCCTTCGACATACGCCTGATCATGGCACTGACGGAAGGCAATGATGTCCCTAGTCCTTCACCAAGTGGCAAAGTTTTAAAATGCTCAGACAATTGAGCAACAGAGACTTTTATTTGTTGTTCTTCCAAACGAAGAATTGACAAAAGATAGTTCTCCATCGCCATCGATAGCCTGGAAGTATTAAAAACAGCCGATGTTATGGCTCTTGAATTTGCCAATTACACACCTACTAAAATAACAAAAGGAGACTACTTACTAAAAATTAACGTTTGGTATATTGTTTGGCTTTCCTTGCACCTTTGAGACCAGGTTTCTTTCTCTCTTTTACTCGAGAGTCTCTGGTCAGCAAGCCCGCTTTTTTAAGTTCACCTCTATATTTCCCGTTATCAACCTCAGCCAAGGCTCTTGATATACCATGTCGTATGGCTCCAGCACGTCCACTCACCCCTCCACCTTTCACTTTTGCAACAACTCTGAATTTTCCCTGCGTATTTGTCACAGTAAAAGGTTCATTTATGATCTGTTGCCATGTACTGAAAGGAAAAGCTTCTTCTATTAATTTATCTTCCACCACAATAGGACCTGCGTCCTGGTATAACCTAACCTGAGCTACGGAAGTCTTTCTTCTTCCAACTGCATATGTGTATTGTTGCTCAACCAATGTTCTCTCCTATCCGATATACCCTAATGCCGTATTCCTAGGCAACTTCGTTGACTTGCGCTTGATGAGGATGATCACTGCCTGCGTATACTTTAAGTCTCCCTAGCATTCTTCGTCCAGGAACATTTTTAGGCAGCATTCCTTTTACCGACTGTTTTATAACTCTGTCAGGATGCTTATCCAACATTTGCTGAAGGTTGGTCTCCTTTAAGCCTCCATGGTACCCACTGTGTCGGTAATATTTCTTTTGTTCTATTTTTTTACCGGTAACATGTATTTTTTCCGCGTTTACCACTACAACGTAATCACCTGTATTCAGATAAGGGACGTATCCAGGTTTATGTTTGCCTTGTAGTAGGACTGCAATTTCCGAACTTATCCTACCTAAAGTTTTTCCTTCCGCATCCACCACGTGCCAAGCCGGCTTTAGTTCAGTTTTGCTGGGCTGTTCCATCTTTTGTTTGATCGCCATGTCTATTTACCTCAATTTACAGGAGCTAAATCTAATTCCTTCTCATAAATTATCTTTTCCAAGCACAACCCTTTTGCAGGTATTGAATTGCTTCTAGCTTTTCCTTCTCCAATAAGCATGTCT
>RQOP01000078.1 GCA_008373095.1 SAR202 cluster bacterium
GAAATTTTCAATATAGCCCTATCAGCCTCTGCTTCTGAGAAGAGTTTAGATGGCCACTTCCAGTCTGGAGTACTTGCCGGCAAAAGTGTAAACATAAAGTACTATACAGCCAGGGGAAGGATTCTAGATTTAACGCCTAACAGTCTTCCAGATTACTATCTCGTTATGATGGGCTCATCGGTACCTAAAGAATCGTCTAGAAATATAACCTATCCCTCTGACATAGCATCCGTACATTTATTTGAAAGTTCCTCGCTGATACACGCACTAAAAGAAAGAAAGGTGAAAATAGGAATTGCAACGAGTGTAGCCAAACATATCTGGGATGCAGAAGAGTTATATCCAGAACAATCTACCAACCACCTTAAATTATCCCATGAACAAATTCAGAAAATCAGCCTATTTAGATACACACATAAATAATAAATGGATTTATTTGCACCAATTGAACAGGAGAAGGGAATTATGGACTTAGCAAGGTTTATAGTTACAGAAGAAGCAAAAAAAGAGTTTAAGAGAATACGAGATAACAGAACCATCAAACCCGGTAAACACCTACGGTTTGCCATACCGCCTATCTGGACAGGTTACGGCAGCTTTGGAATCGTAATAGACGAAGAGAGAGAAGGGGACATATCAATATTCCTGGATGACGATAAAGTTCTTATAATTGAAACCTCCGTTGCAGAAGGAGTAGTTAACCAAAAAGACGGAGATGAAGATTCCATACTGGACTTCGTAGAGTCTCCGGAAGGTACCCGATTCACACTAAGCTAATATTGAGGTGAGATTATGAGGATAGCATCTGGTGGAATACGTCATGAAACAAATACTTTCTCTGTAACCCCTACAACGTTAGCCGATTATGTATCAGCCAGTGGATGCGGCCCCGACATAGACGGAGGAGAGGCAGTATTCAATAGGTATGCCAATACCAACACAATCCATGGTGGTTATATTGATGGAGCGAAATCATCCGGTTTCGAACTTATACCTGTGCTGGAGGCCTACGCTATCCCATCTGGGGTAATCAATCAGGAATCATTTGATACCTTACTTAACAGATACTTGGAACGACTTAAGAATTTGCTTCCTGTGGATGGATTGTTACTCGATCTACATGGAGCTATGGTCACTGAAAAACATGAAGATGGAGAAGGCGCATTTATTGAAGCAACGCGTGCTTTAGTCGGACAAGATATCCCTATAATAGTTACCTTGGACCTTCATGCCAATATAACCCCAAAGATGGCGGATTTAGCCAACGTTATTATTGGATACGACACTTATCCACATATCGACATGTACGACAGAGGATATGAGGCAGCAACGTTAATTGCAAAGATGGTAACAGGGGAAGTATCTGCAGTGCAGGAATATAGACAATTGCCATTAATTACTTTACCCCCAATGCAGTGCACTTTAAGAGAACCAATGATAACTATACTTAAAAACCTCCACGATCTGGAAAAACAGGAGAAAATGCTAACCGGAACTATATCCATGGGCTTTCCTTTTGCTGATGTGAAGGATGCCGGTGTTTCGATTCTGGTTACGGCAGACGGAGACGAAGCATTAGCGAAACAAAAAGCAGACGAACTTGCAGAAATGCTGTGGTCATATAAAGACGAACTTCAACCTGACTTAACCACCATAGAAGATGTTATAGATTTCGTGAACAAGGAAGAACCATCAGGTTTAACTATATTTGCAGATGGGTCAGATAACCCTGGTGGCGGAGGACCAAGTGACGGCACCATCGCCTTGAAAGCAATGATAAGTGCAGATTTCCAAGGCGGAGTGGTAGGAGTAATGTTCGATCCAGAAACCGTTCAACAGGCACATGAGGCAGGTGTCGGAAATACAGTTAATGCGATGATCGGCGGCAAAACCGACGATCGACATGGTGAGACGATAGAGATAAATGCCTACGTTAAAACTTTGTCCGATGGCGTGTTTGTCAGAAGAGGAAAAATGCAACGAGGACTTGTAGAAGACATTGGCAAAATGGCTACCTTGGTTGTTGGAGGTATTGAAATTGTACTTGCGTCTAAGAGGATGCAACTAAATGATGCGGAAATGCTTCGAACAGCAGGTGTAGAACCTTCTCATAAAAGACTTTTGGTAGTTAAAAGTGCAGTACACTTCAGATCTGATTTTACAGATATGTCTTCACACATTTTTGATGCAGATACACCTGGTATACACAGACCAGATTTCGACAACTATGAATATAATGTTTTACGTAGACCTATTTACCCGTTAGACCAAGAAGTATCTCTCTTTGGATAACCAATCAATTACCGACATATAAGAAAGAGTCCCAGAAGGCTCTTCTTTGGTGACTTGCCCAGTTCTCAGTCTCGCCAAGTTTTCAATGTGGTGTTTCTGAATACTTGGGGCAACGTGGGTATATAGATTAGCGGTAATAGCGATACTGGCATGACCCATCTTTCTGACACCACTTTCAAAGGTGTTCCCCAAGACAATAATGCTGACGCATGGGAGTACCTCAAACTGTGAAAATGGCAGTCTTCCCTACCCAATTTTTTAGACCTTTTTTTTTGAGATGCTGATTGCGACGGTTTTTTATTTAAATAACTCAGAATTAGGAATAC
>RQOP01000079.1 GCA_008373095.1 SAR202 cluster bacterium
GAGCTCTATTAGAGGCTGATGTGAATTTTAAGGTTGCCAGAGCCTTTGTTTCTTCGATCAAAGATCAAATAATAGGACAAGATATTTTGTCCAGTATCACAGCTGGTCAACACGTTGTGAAGGTCACCAACGATGAGCTGATAAAGACCCTTGGGGGAGAGTCGGTCGAATTAAATAAGACGGAAAAGCATAATTCGATTTTGATGGTTGGTCTTAACGGCTCTGGTAAAACCACCACCTCTGCGAAGCTTGCCAAACATTTGAGTCAATCTGGCCAATCGGTCGGATTGGTTGCTGCTGACGTTCACAGGCCTGCAGCTATACAACAGTTGACAGTTCTGGCCGATGAGGTGGGTATTAATCTCTACGAGGCCGGTACAGAGGTTTCTGCGGCCAAAGTGTCCCTTGATGGGTATGAGCTTGGTAAAAAGCGCGATTTTGACTGGACTATTATAGATACTGCCGGTCGTTTTCAGATAGATGAGGAATTGATGGATGAATTAGCAGAAATAAAAAATTCTGTTAACCCAACAGAGGTTCTTTTGGTTGTTGATGCCATGACGGGACAGGAATCAGTGAATGTTGCCCAGGATTTTCATGACAGGATTGGATTGACCGGGTTAGTTCTTACGAAAATGGATGGTGATGCAAGGGGTGGGGCAGCTTTGTCTATAACTTCCGTAACGGGTATCCCGGTTAAATATATTGGAGTTGGGGAAAGAATAGATGCTCTAGAAAAATTTCATCCAGACCGATTGGCGTCAAGGATACTTGGTATGGGTGATGTTCTTACCTTGGCAGAAAAAGCCCAGGCCACTTTCGACCAGGATCAGATGGCAGATCTTGAACAAAAAATGAAGCAGGCCACTTTTGACCTTGAGGACTTTTTGGGTCAGATGCAAGCAGTAAAAAAAATGGGTTCTATAGGCCAGCTGTTGGAAATGGTTCCAGGTTTTTCCATGATGAAGGGCAAAGTCGATTCGGATGATTTGGAGGGGCGGCACATGGTGAAGGCAGAATCAATCATATATTCAATGACTCCCGAAGAAAGGTCCAAGCCAGAGATAATCGGTGGAAGCAGAAGAAAGAGGATTGCAAAAGGTAGTGGCACTTCTGCACAAGATGTAAATCAACTTTTGAACCAATTTAAACAAGTAAGAAAAATGATGAAAGAAATGTCTTCACCTGGTGGTCAAAAGAAAATGATGCGTATGCTTTCCCAAAAAGGAAATCCTTTTGGGTTTTAGGTTGGCTGCTTACTGAATCGCCTCGTTTAAACTCATATATCGGATGCTGATATAATTGATGGATTAGAAATCCGATTTGGGATCTAATTTGAAAACAGAATATTGAGGAGGTTTATCCTATGGATATTTTAACTATAGCGATCGCCGCCCTCATCAGTTTAATTGTTGGTACAGTTTTAGGTATTAGCGTTAGGCGTCTTCAAACCTTTAGGAGCAAAGTCGCAGCCCGTTCTGAAGCAGAGCGCATGTTGGAACAGGCTTTGGAAGAACAGCGATCAATACTCTTAGAGGCAAAAGAGGAATCTCTGAAAATTCAAAAAGATGGAGATGATGAACTCAAAGAGAGACGCGGAGAAGTAAGAAGAATAGAACGTAGAGTTGCTAATAGAGAAGAGAATGCAGAAAAGAGGTCACAAAATTTAGAGCGAAGAGAACGCAAATTAAATGACCGTGAAAAAGAGATAGAAAATCTCTATGAGCAGGCAGAGGTAGTTAAATCTCAAAGCCTACAACAACTCGAAACTGTCGCTGACATGAAAATGGATGATGCAAAAGACATCATCATGGCAACTGCTGAGGACGATTACAGACATGAGCTGGCTCTCAAATATCGAGATATGGAGGAGTCAGTAAAGAATGAGGCTAATGATAAGGCCAGAATGATACTGGGTCAGGCGATTCAGAGACTAGCGTCGGATGTGGTATCGGAAGCCACTGTAAGCACGGTTCCTATCCCTAGTGACGATATGAAAGGACGGTTGATAGGAAGGGAAGGACGCAATATACGTTCGATTGAAAGAAACACTGGGGTGGATTTGATAATAGATGACACCCCTGAGGCAATTACGCTATCGTGTTTTGATCCAGTTAGAAGAGAGGTAGCTAGATTAGCAGTGTCTAAGCTGGTCGCAGATGGAAGAATACATCCGGCTAGAATTGAAGATATGGTGAAAAAATCTCAAGAAGAGGTAGAGGAAACCATTTGGAAAAGTGGTGAATCAGCTGTTCTTGAGGCGGACGTTAGAGGTCTGCACCCAGAATTAATCAGATTATTGGGTAGACTTAAATACAGATTTAGCTACGGTGAAAATGTGCTTATGCATTGTCTCGAGGTAGCTCATTTAGCTGGATTGATGGCAGCTGAGGTTGGAGCTAATGTGAAGGTGGCCAAAGTTGGAGGCCTTTTACACGATATCGGAAAGGCTTTAAGCCACGAAATCGAGGGCCCACATGCTGAAATAGGTGCCGACATTGCAAAGAAGTACAAGGTTTCTCATCGCGTTACGACGTGTATAGGGGAGCATCACGACGATGAAATGAGTTCTGTTGAATCTTTCATTGTTGCAGCAGCAGACGCTTTGAGTGCAGCAAGACCTGGTTCCAGGAAAGACACCGTTGAAAATTATGTCAAGAGAATGGAAGAGCTGGAAGAGGTTGCCGGTGATTTTGCGGGGGTTGAGAAGTGTTTTGCTATACAAGCAGGTCGAGAAGTAAGAATTATGGTGGAACCTGATTCGATTGATGATGTATCGGCTACATCTCTTGCAAGAGACGTGGTAAAGAACATAGAAGAAAAGCTTGCATATCCTGGCCAAATTAAAGTGGTAGTTATTCGAGAAAAACGTTCTGTAGAGTATGCAAGATAGAAACCTACTGAGTAATTGAGATAACCTTCTGAGGGTCACATTTATTGGGACCCTCAGAAAGGATAGCAATGGATCAAATAGAAGTAGATTTGCATCTACATACTAATTACTCTGACGGAGCCTTGTCTCCGGCAGAGCTAGTTCAGCTTTGTTACGAACGTGGACTTCGCACAATAGCCATAACTGACCATGACACTACATTTGGCTTGCCTGAAGCTCAAATCTATGCCTGTAAGCTTGGGATGAAACTAATTAATGGAATAGAACTTGGTACCCAATACATGGAGGATGAAGTTCATATTCTTGGGTACGGGGTCGATTTCCAGGATTCTAGATTACAAGAAAAACTTTCTACCCTTAGAGAAGGACGGCTATCAAGAGGTAGAAAAATAGTTGAAAAACTTTCTGCAATTGGAATAAAAATAACATGGGAACAAGTTGAAACAATAGCAAATGGTGCTTCTGTGGGAAGGCCGCATGTCGCGATGGCGTTGGTTCAATTAGGCTATTCAGTAAATATTAAGGAAGCCTTTACAAACTATTTGAATGTGGATGCACCTGGGTTTGTACCAAGAGAAATGACAACTCCTGTGGAAGCTGTAAAGATATTGAAAGAAAACGGATCGATCCCAGTATTGGCTCATCCACTTTTATCTAATACTAAATCCGGAAGGAAAAGTATTGAGAATTTAGATGATTTACTCCCTCAGATTTGCGAAGCTGGTTTGGAGGGTATCGAGGTTTTTTATGGAGACTACAATTCTAGTCAGATTTCCTATATATCGCAGATTGCGGAAAAATATTCTCTAATAAAATGTGGGGGGAGTGACTATCATAATTCAGAAAACCCGGATGATCCTCATCCGGGTGATGTAGGCCCTCCGAAACATTCCCTAGACCAATTATGCTTGGCTATTTCCCGTGCATCCTAGTCAGCATGCTATGTATTTTGCTGTCGCTTTTATTTGCTATTTGATTGGGTCAATACCGACCTCATTTATAGCAGGTAAGTTATTTGCTAATTTAGATATAAGGACAATAGGATCGAGGAATGTAGGTTCTTCCAATCTGTTGATAAGTGGAGGAAAGACTGTTGGAATTATTGCAGGTGTACTGGACTGTTTTATAAAGGGAGCGGCCACAATAATTTTTCTCGATATATACATTAGTGCTAGTGCATATGTTTTACTGGTTGGCACGGTTACACTGATACTTGGACATAATTGGTCTATTTTCATGAGCTTTAAGGGAGGACGGGGTATAGCCACAGCCTATGGGACTCTAATCGGACTCCAAATGTGGGAACCCTTACTATTGATTACCGTAATTTTTGGTGTTGTTGGCCGAGGTTACGTTTATAAGGATAGTGCAGTTTGGTGTCTCGGGGCTATTGTTTCCCTACCCTTGTTGTGTTTTGTATTTGGATATGAAAAACAAGTCATGATTTATAGCCTCTTGCTTGGATGCATACTTATTTTGAAGCGTCTTATTTCAAATTATGATGCTATCCCAAAAGGAGCAGTGAAAACGACATTAATAAATAGGGTTATCTTTGATAGGGATATATTTTCCAAGGATTCCTGGATCAAGCGGGGCCTTGTTTGACATTCGTTGTTGCTAGCAGTTGTAAAGGTTTGTCATGCTATAAACGAACATATAGTATTTTTGCGAGTAAAATTTCTGAGTATTTTTATGATTGATGATCTTGATAATCAAATAATTGAGATTCTTAGTATAGATGGAAGAATGTCGAATGCTGCTATTGCAAGGAATTTAGGGGTTAGTGAAGGAACTGTTAGGCGTCGTCTAAATATCATGAAGGAACAAGGTATTATTGACGTTAAAGTTATATTGAATCCCGCATATTCTGATGTGGAATCTGAGGCTATCGTAGGCATGAAGGTTAGGATAGCTTCTATTCGACAAATAGTGTTTGAGCTTGAGCAAATTGAAGAGATTAGATGGATCAATATTACTTCGGGCTCATTTGATATTTTTGTTAACGTAGTCGCTAAGTCTTTGCCAGATCTATTGTCACTTTTGCAAAATAGAATTGGAAAGATAGATGGAGTGGATAGATTGGAAACGTTTACAACTATGGAAGTATCGAAAGACAGATATAGGGGGATATAATTTTAATGCGACTTTTGGAGGGTTTAATTGCTAAAAAATATTAGTTGTGGATCTCTAAGATCAGAAGATATAGGCAAGTCCGTTACTTTGGCCGGTTGGGTTCATCGTAGGCGTGACCACGGGAATTTAATATTTATCGATTTGCGAGATCGAGAAGGGCTGGTACAAGTAGTTTTTAATCCAGAATTGGAGGAAAAGTCACATGATATCGCACAGCAACTAAGAAATGAATGGGTTATTCAGGTTTCCGGAGAGGTATCTGCTAGGCCAGAAGGTACAGTAAATAGTGACATGAAATCTGGCGAGATAGAAGTTTACGCATCAGAACTAACTGTCCTAAACCAGTCTTTAACCCCACCTTTTTATGTTAATGAAGATGTTTCGGTTGATGAGAATATACGGCTTAAATATAGGTACGTAGATCTTAGAAGAGAAAGCATGAAAGATGCCCTAATAGCTAGGCATAAAGTAGTGAAGTACATCCGGGATTTTTTGGATTCCCAAGAATTTTTGGAAATTGAGACCCCTATATTAATAAAAAGCACTCCTGAAGGAGCTAGAGATCATATTGTTCCAAGCCGGTTATATCCAGGTAATTTTTATGCATTGCCTCAGTCTCCTCAGCAACTAAAACAATTATTAATGGTCGCCGGTTTTGAAAAGTATTTTCAGATTGCTAGATGCTTTAGGGATGAGGATTCTAGAGCAGATAGGCAACCAGAATTCACTCAGTTGGATTTGGAGATGAGCTTTGTAACTCAAGAAGATGTGCTTTCTTTAACAGAGGACCTATTTAGTGGTTTATTGGAATCTTTGTTTCCCGATAAGAAGTTCTTAAAACCTTTTCCTAGGCTAACGTATGACCAAAGTATGTCTGACTATGGAACCGATAAGCCAGATTTGAGATTTGACTTGAAAATGGCCGACTTGGGCGAAGCGGCACTTAAGACGGGATTCAATGTTTTTCATAATGTGATAGAGAATCAAGGTATCGTTAAGGGTTTTGCAGCTCCAGGATGCGGGGAATTCACCAGAGGACAGATCGATGAGTTAACAAATTTCGTCAAAGAAAGAGGGGCAAGTGGTTTAATAGCGATTGGCATCAATGGTGTTGAGGATTCCTTTGAATCACTTGATATGGATAAGGTGCGGTCCAATATAGCGAGGTTTCTGACCCCTGAAAATGTAAAGGATTTTGCTGATTTAACGGGGGCTAAGGATGGTGATTTAGTACTTATTGTGGCTGGAGATACTAAATCGACTAATGCGGCTCTGGCATCATTACGGCATGAAATGGGTTCACGGCTCGATCTGACTGATACAGATATGATGCATTTTGCTTTCATAACAGATTTTCCTCTGTTTGAGTGGAATCTTGACGAGCAACGATGGGATGCCTCGCATCACGCATTTTGCATGCCTAAGGCCGGATATGAGAAATTTTTGTCCGAGGCCCCTGGCAAAGTAATTGCTCAATCATATGATTTAGTTTGCAATGGTCTCGAGATGGCAAGCGGAAGTATAAGGATTCATGACAGGAAAATGCAGGAAGATGTCTTCGCAGTGCTTGGCTATACTAAAGAAGAGGTATCGGAGCGATTTGCACAGATACTAGATGCTTTCGAGTATGGAGCTCCTCCCCATGGTGGTATCGCACCAGGTATAGATAGACTTATTATGGTACTTATGAATAAAGAGTCTATAAGAGATGTCATTGCTTTTCCTAAAACACAAAGTCAGATGGACCCCCTATTTGGAGCGCCTTCAATGGTTGAAGAAAGCCAATTGGAAGAACTTCATCTAGAAGTGGTAGGAATTGATATCGAGGAAATTAATTAATATCGCAAATCCGGTGTAGTTAAGCAGACCTTTTTTCCAATTTTGACAGCTCGATTATTTCCCCACCGTCCTTGGAAAGTTTAACAGGGGCTTCCCCTGTGATTGCGTCTGCTTCTACCGTGCAGTGCGTTATATCACTCAGCTCTGGTAGCTCAAACATTACTTCCATGAGTGTCGATTCTAAAATGGAGCGTAATCCCCTGGCCCCAGTTTTCTGTTCAATTGCCTTTTCTGCCGTAGCCTGTAAGGCCTCATCACTGAAATTGAGGCTTACATCGTCTATTTTAAACAAGGCTTTATATTGCTCTACAAAAGCATTTTTTGGTTCTGTTAGTATGCGAACCAGATCTTCCTTTGTAAGTTCATCCAATGTGACAATAACCGGTAGTCTTCCTACAAATTCGGTTATAAATCCAAATTCCATTAAATCGTCTGGGTTGATTTGATGTCGCACCGAATCAACCAGGTTTTGTGTGGAAGTTTTACTATCTGCTGTCTGTTTGAAGCCTAGGCTGTAAGTGTCTTTATGCACTCGTTTCATTAGTAAGTCAGTCATGCCTTCAAAGGCTCCACCAACCATAAACAGTATATCGTCGGTTTTTATTTGCATGAATTCTTGGTGCGGATGTTTGCGACCACCCTGTGGGGGGACATTGGCCACACATCCTTCTATAATTTTGAGAAGTGCTTGTTGAACGCCCTCTCCCGATACATCTCTTGTAATTGAAGGGTTCGGGCTTTTTCGTGTGATTTTGTCAATTTCGTCAATGTAGATAATTCCATGTTCCGCCTTTGCAATATCGTAGTCGGCGGCCTGTATGAGCCTTAGGAGTATATTTTCAACATCTTCTCCTACATATCCCGCTTCCGTTATTGAAGTCGCGTCTACAATTGCAAACGGGACGTCCAGTATGCGGGCCAGTGTTTGGGCCAAATGGGTTTTACCAGAGCCCGATGGTCCATACATCAAAATATTTGCTTTCTGAAGCTCAACTTTTTCGTCTGAATGTTTGTTTGACCATACTCTTTTATAGTGATTGTATACAGCAACGCTTAAAATTCTTTTTGCTTTCTCTTGTCCGATCACATATTCTTCAAGTTTTTCATAAAGGAATTTTGGTGTTATTCCTTTGTCAATCGGGTTATCTAGATTTTCTACATCCTCGACAGTTTCTTCTGAAATTATCTGCTGGCACAATTCTACGCATTCATCGCAAATAAATACTCGATCAGGCCCTGCTATAAGTCTTTTGACTTGAGCTTGAGGCTTGCTACAAAAAGAGCATAAATAATCTTGAGTAGTGGACATTAATACCTCTATTCTGCAGAATCAGTTGGAGACGCCATAACCACGTCAATCAGGCCGTATTCTTGAGCTTGTTCTGAGCTCATATAAAAATCGCGGTCTGTGTCTCTAGCGATTTTTTCATATGACTGACCGGTGTGCTCTGAAATGATATTTCTAATTTTATCCTGCATTCTTATGATTTCTCTGGCCGCTATTTCTATGTCCGAAGCCTGTCCTTGGGCACCACCAAGAGCTTGGTGCATGTGTATGGTGGAATTTGGTAAAGCGTATCTTTTCCCGTCAGCTCCTCCGCATAATAGGACCGTACCCATACTTGCTGCCATACCGACACATATGGTGGACACGTCTGGACGTATGAGTTGCATTGTGTCATATATAGCTAGCCCGGCAGTGATAACACCTCCAGGGGAGTTGATATAGAGATTTATGTCTCTTTCAGGGTCCTCTCTGTCTAGGAACAGTAATTGAGCAATAATTGCATTTGCTACCTGGTCGTTAATTCCCGTACCTAGAAATACAATTCGCTCTTTTAAGAGAAGGGAATAAATATCGTAAGTTCTTTCTCCTCGCGGATCTCTTTCTACTACGTATGGGATTATGTTTTCAGGTCTATCAATCATTTACTTCTCCTTCTACTGATTCCGATTCTTCGTCTTTATTAGTATCTTCGCTGGAAACGTCATTTATTTCTTTTTCAGGATTTTCCTCGGAAGATCCTCCAGAAGCTATGTTTTCTAACTTCTTCATAGTTTCTTCCATCAATAACGATCGGCTTAAGTAGTCTCTCATTTGTGCATTCTGGCTGGATTCAGGTATTTCTTGTTCCGCGTTGGAAAACATTTCAGAAATTCTGCTATCAATATCTTCATCCGATATTTCTATAGCCTCTTCTTCTGCCAATTTTGCCAATACAAAAGATCGCTTTAATCTATCTATCGCCTCTGTTTTAGATTCTTCTACAAACTCCTCTCTTGTTTTCCCCAATGAAACTAGGTAATCATCCATATTCATGTTGGCCTGAGATACCATTCTTTCCTGTTCTTCGACCATATGTTCAGCTTCATGTTGGAGCAAAAGTGCAGGCATTTCTACGCTGGCAGCTTCCATCAAGGCTTCCACAATTGCTTCTCTGTGAGTTCTTGTACTTTCTTCCTCAGCTTCGAGTTGTACACTTTTTTCTATTTCTGTTTCTAAATCAGCTAGCGTTTCGTAACCTTCTCCGATTCCTTTCGCGAACTCGTCGTCGATTTCTGGTAATACCCTTGTTTTTATGTCTTTAATTGTGACATCGAAAGAAGCATCTTGGCCGGCGAGATCAGCATCTGCAAAATCCTCTGGTATAGATAAATCAAACTGAGATGCTTTATCCGCTTCCAAACCGACTAATTTCTCTGAAAACCCAGGAAAGGGACGTCCAATTTCCTCATTTACCAGATATACCGCATCACTTTCATCAAATATTGTTTTTTCTCCGACATTACCTTTTATCTGGGCTGTTATCATGTCTCCGACTTCCACTGCACGGTCTGTTGGTTCCCATGTAGCGACGCTAAGCCTGAGTTGTTCAATTCGTGACTCTATGTCTTCTTTTGCTATTTCTGTGTCATCCTTGGGTATTCGGATATCGAGATAATTTCCCAAATCCACATTGGGGCGTAATGGAACTGTTGCTGAGAACTGGAATGGGTCTAACTCTTCTAGTTCTATACTGGGTAGACCAACGGCGTCTAAATCCTGATCATTTATGGCTTGATTTGTGAGTTCTGGAAGCATGGAATCTAGGATTTCATTCAACATAGATTCTCGACCAAAATACTGTTCAATTATGCTTCGCGGCGCTTTACCTTTTCTAAAGCCAGGTATGTTAACTCTCTGAACTACCCTTTGGTATGCTCTATTAAGATATGGATCAATATCATCATCTTCAAGTTCGATGTGAAGTACTGTTTGTCTTTCAACGACATCGTCCTGAGTTATTTTCACCGGTGTCTCCTAGGAGTGATTTTTAAAAAAGCAGGAACACAATTATATCATCACGTCACAGTTTACTTGGCTTCTTACCCAAAATCTGAATCAATTGACAGATTGTTTGTGTAATTGTCGTTGACATTATTTCGCGTTCTAATTTACGATTCATACATAGTTTTACAAGTTTTTGGAGCTATTTTTGGAGCTATTTGAAATATGTCAGATAGATACAAGAATGAGATAGAAAAAATCCTTGAAGGTACTCCAGATCTCCCCGAGCAGCCCATGGTTGAGGACGATCCGGCTGAATCTTTCAAGGATGAAGTGGTTGCTTTGTTTTTTGATGCGAGAAATCGAAAAATAGGTTCAATATCGGCTTTCAATATCTCAATCGCCAGTATTGTTTTCTTTGCGTTGTTTTTTGTCATTAAAGTTAATTTATTTGCAGTTGCAGGTATAGCCTGTTTACTTGTTTCTTACCTAACGTTTATATGGCCAACTTCTTTACAGCGGCCAAGGTTATACTTTGACAACCTCCTGTCTTGGTTCAAAGGACTGGGGAAAAAGACAGATGAATAATTGATCCAAAATAGGACTTGATTAGGTAAAAACAAACTATGGATGTACCGATCCTGTTTGCCTTCACGGCAGGGACAGTGGCTGCCTTTAACCCTTGCGGGGCCGCGATGTTTCCAGCCTATGTAGGATTTCAATTGAGCAGATCTTCCAACTCTTTGTCCCCATTGTTGATTATCCTAAAAGGTTTATTTACGGGAATTATCCTTACTTTGGG
>RQOP01000080.1 GCA_008373095.1 SAR202 cluster bacterium
GATTCGAGATACTACTGTTGTGACGGGGGATTCAAACAGATTAATCCTATACAAATCCGCACTCTTTATAGAGGACGACATCATTCAAGATATTGGGCAAACCGATCTACTTGAAGAAAAATATCCTTCTGCTACGACCATCGAAGGCGAAGGGAAGGTCATTTTCCCAGGCCTAATTAATTGCCACACACATCTTTTAGCCACAGCTGATAAAGGAATTTTGGAAGATTTCGGATTTCCAACAACTTTGAAATTCCCAACCACTGGTCGCGGCTTGTTAACCAAATCTGAGAGGAATGTGTTTGCCAAACTCGCCTCCATAGAGGCGATCAAAAGTGGTACCACTACTTTGCTCGAAATATCAAATGACATTGCGGAATATGCTCAAACTTTGGATTCAACAGGTTTACGAGTTTTCCTCGGCGAGACTTTAAGTGATATAGATGACTCCAAATTGAACGAAGGTGTGTACGAATATTCATCTTATAAACGTGAAACAAGTATTGGGAAAGCCTCCGAGTTAATCAATACATGGGATGGCAAATCAAATGGAAGGATAAAAGGTTTTGTTGCTCCTCACGCTCCAGAGAGGGTTTCACCCGAACTCCTTAGAGATTCAAGAGATTTGGCAGAGAAGCATAATCTTGGATATACCATACACTTGTCTCAAAGCTACAAGGAAATTGAAGCTGTAAAACGGATAAGAGGAGTCCTGCCAACTCATTATCTTTTTGCTAACGATTTTTTGAGCGATAGATTAGTTGCCGCCCACTGCAGATACCTAAACAGCTCTGAAATTGCCTTACTTGGTCAGAACAATGCTGGTATATCTCATAACTCTGCTATCGGTGCTAGAAGAGGAGCCGCGGCACCAGTTGATGAACTATTGTCTTCAGGATGTTCAGTTGGTATGGGATCCGACAACATGGCCGAAGATATGGTGGAGGTAATGCGAGCCGCCCTTTTCCACGAAAGAGTTCGGAGAAATGACGAGATGAATCCTCAACCCGAGGATGTTCTAGAATGGGGAAGTATAGGCGGAGCCAGAACACTAGGTTTGGCCGACAAGGTAGGATCACTTGAGGTAGGAAAGAAGGCAGATCTATTTATGATAGATTTCCGCAAAGCCCACCTCGTTCCAACTCTCAGGATTGTTTCCTCTTTTATTCACAATGGGATCTCTTCGGATGTCACAGATGTAATGGTAGATGGAGAATGGGTAATGCAAGGTTCCTCTATCAAAACTATTAATGAGAGTGAGGTTATTGAACAAGCAGAAGAAATAGGTCACCGAGTTTGGAATCAATTGGTTCAAGAAAATCCCAACGTACCATTTCCGATTAATCTACCGCCCCAGCCATTGTGATTTATAATCGACTTATCTAAATATATCTATCCCTTTTGCCTCCAGGTTTGGCAAATGGATACGGGTACTTTGCTGATTAAATGAGTCACCCTCGATATCCAGATATCGTAGGTTGGGTAACGAGTTGATCGGACTAATGTCCCTTATGTTGTTAAATGACAATCCCAGCCAATTAATGCTCGTTATTTTCGAAAGCGCATCTATATTGGTGACACGGTTGTGACCGACATCCAATGACTCTAAAGATTTCAGCGTGGTCAACGGCCCCAGGTCTCGAATATAGTTCCTAGCCGCATGGATCCAGGAAATTCCATGAATAAAAGAGAGTGGGTCGAGGTTAGAAATTTCATTTCCTTCAATATCTAAACTTTTAAGTGATTCTAAAGCAGACAGGCTGTTTAGGTTATCTATGTTATTTTCGTTCAGATTCAGACCTGATAGATTAAACATACCTTCGAGCGGTGATAAATCGTCAAGGTCACAGTTTTTCAGCCGCAGGGAGATGAGTTCACTGAAATATGAAAGGTGAGAGAAATCTGCGATTTGTGAATCACTAACATCTAGGTGTCTTAAATCTGTCAATTTTTCCAAGGGAGCGAAATCCTCTAAATTCGCCTCAGCAATTCTCAAGGTGTCCAAAAGCGGTAACTCTTGCAAAGGAGCCAAGTGAATGTCACCTTTGCACAACAGAGAAAGATTGATGATACTAGGGGTATTCACTAAGTCATCAATGTCTTCCTGTGAAGCATCTTCTATTTGAAGCGTCGTGATTTTTGACATTTGGAGTGGATCCAAGTGCTCTCCATCAACGCCAAGTTTAGCCCTAACAGACTTTTCAAAACTATTGTTCATGTACTCTGAATTTCACAAAAAGATATATATCCTTCAATTTGGATTTATATTTTAACCAACCGGCATAAAGTTTGCCTAAATTAGACAGTTTAAAACTAACTTCTATGAATATCTTTGAGTTTTAATTTTTAAGATGATATAAATCGCCTTACTAGATAATGCGAAATCTTCTTAATCAATTAGTAGAGGTCGATCATGGTCAATAATAACTCCACCACAGAAATTAATGGCCCACTCACGGGTATAAAGGTTTTAGATTGGACTATTTGGCAATTTGGACCAGTTAGTACCTCGATGATGGGAGATATGGGGGCGGACGTAATCAAAATCGAATCTTTAGATGGTGATCCTTCCAGAGGACTCTCTCGGGCTTCAAGTATGAAAATGGATTTGGGAGAAGGACGTATAGCCTATTTTGAGACATGCAATCGAAACAAGCGAAGCATCGCGGTCAACCTAAAGACCAAAGAAGGCCGCCAGATCATCTATGATCTTTGCAAAGACGCAGACGTATTTGTTCAAAATTTCCGATCTGGCGTAGCTGAAAGACTGGGTGTTGGTTATGAAACATTGAAGGAAATAAACCCGCAATTAATCTACGGATCAGCCAACGGGTATGGTCCTCACGGCCCAGACGCCAACCAACCTTCATTCGATGGCTGTGGACAAGCCAGGTCAGGATTAATGATGTCGGCGAGCCAAGGAGGGCAAGAATACCCAACACAAGTGACTCAGGGTGTGTCTGACCAAATTGGAGGAATCATGCTCTGCCAGGGCATTTTGGCAGCTTTGGTATCAAGAAGTATAAGGGGAATAGGACAAAAGGTTGAGACATCACATTTGAGCGCCAATATGTGGTTGCAAGGCCTTGGGGTATCTATGAGTCTTTTGCAAGGTGGGGTTGGATTTTCACCTTATAATCGAAAAGAGCCCGTAAATCCTCTTTCCAATGTATACAGGACGTCAGATGGACGATTCATCATGATGATGCACCTGCAGCCGGACCAATATTGGGAACCTCTATTGGAAGCCATGGAATTACAGGAATTTATAGGAGACCCTCGGTATTCCGATATGCCAAGTAGATCAGAAAATTCAGCCGAAGTTGTTGCTTTGCTGGATAAACGATTTGATGAAAAAACAGCAGAGGAATGGGATACTCTTTTCAGAAATTTTTCTACTGATTTCATTTACTCTTTGGTCCAAACCGTCCAGGATTTGCCATATGATCCGCAGGTGATAGCAAATGATTTCATTACAAATTTTAATCACCCAGTTCTAGGTGAGGTACAGATGTGTAACCATCCCTCCATATACAGTGAAACCCCTGCAGGTATTTGGAAAGAAGCCCCTGAAGTTGGGCAACACACTGAACAGGTGTTAGTAGATGAATTAGGATACGGTTGGGATGATATAGCCGAACTACAAAGTACAGGAACAATTTTGTAACCACAAGAAAAGGAGAGAGCATGGGACAGATAGACGGCGGACATTTATTTGCCAAAGCCTTAAAAAAGGAAGGTGTTGAATATGTCTTTACCTTAAACGGTGGGCACATTTATAACCTTTATGAAGGCTGTGCAGACGAGGGTATTGAACTTATAGATTTCAGACATGAGCAAGTTGCTGCCCATGCTGCAGAAGGATGGGCAAAGGTCACAGGAAAACCAGGGGTTTGCATAGTGACCGCTGGCCCAGGTGTTACTGACGCAGTTACTGGTATAGCCAACGCCTTCCAGGCTCCTAGTCCTATGATAATGGTCGGAGGAAATGCAGGAATCTTCGACCACTTAAGAGGAGGTCTACAAGATTTTGATAGTGCCACATTCTTAAAACCGGTAGCGAAATTTTCAGAACAAGTTAAAAGAGTAGAGAGGATTCCTGAATATGTGTCCAATGCATTCCGTGCTGCGACCAGTGGAATTCCAGGCCCAGCATATTTGGAAATTCCAATAGACATCGTTAACGGAGTCACAGAAGAAGAAAACGTCAAATACCCGGACAGATATAGAACAGAGTCACGAGCGTTTGGGGACCCAGAATATATTCAAAAGGTTACCGACATCTTGAAGGATGCAGAACGACCGATGGTACTTGCTGGATCTGACATATGGTGGTGTGATGCCTCTGCACAATTGAGAGAGTTTGTAGAGAAAATCAACGCGCCAGTGTTCTTGAATGCGATGGGTAGAGGAAGTTTACATTCCGACCACCCAAATCTAGGCAGTCTTGGACGCAGGTACGGGTTAGTTAAATCGGACGCCGTAGTTCTGATAGGAACTCCTATAGACTTCAGGCTAAGTTATGGAGAGGATAGGCTCTTCCCTCAAAATCCAAAGCTAATCGAAATTATGATGGATGCAAATAAAATAGGGCAAAACAGGGCTGTGGATGTTGGTGTAGTGGGCGATGTGGGAGCGATCATGGACCAAGTAATGGAATCTCTGGATGATTCAAATTACCAATCCAAAGGTACAGCCTGGGTCGAAGAAGTAATGACAGAAGATAAAGCCTTAAAAGAGGCTGATATAGAAATGATGGAAAGCAATGCCTCTCCAATTCATCCAATGAGACTTGTAAAAGAATTGAGAGACGCTTTAGATGAAGATGCTACCGTCATTGGAGATGGTGGTGACATAGTTACCTTCGCTGCTAGAGTCCTGAATATAAATAAACCTGGCCATTGGTTGGACCCAGGACAATTCGGATGTCTAGGTGCCGGAAGCGGATTCGCAGCGGCAGCTCAACTAGCAAGGCCTGGCAAGCAGGTTTGTATTGTGTACGGTGACGGAGCCTTTGGGCTAACAGGATTTGATGTAGAATCCTTCGTCCGCTTCAACCTTCCGATCGTCTGTGTACTTGGCAATAATGGAGCTTGGAACCAGACAACTCAAGGCGTGCTAGGAAGAGGAGGTAGGGCGTTGGCAACATTCCTCTCACAAGACACTGACTACGCCAAAATAATGGAGGGCATGGGAGGCCATTCAGAGAGGGTTACTGACCCCAATGAAATCAAACCGGCTTTAGAGAGAGCGTTTGCTTCAGGAAAACCTGCCCTTTTGGACGTAGTTATTGATCCGGATATTTCCTACGGAAGTATGGGGGGGCGGTCAAGGCAGCAGCGACAATATTAGATTGTAAAGTCGACAAGGAGCTATACATATGACAACAGAACAACACCATCCGGATGAGGCATTCGTCGGAAAACAATTAGAACCTCGATCCATTGAAATATCTAAAAAGACGGTCGATGACTATTTTGAAGGTTTGAAGGTGGATCGGGCCGCGTACGAGAATATTTCGCAGGACAAGGATCTCGTAACTCCATCCATGGTTATCATTGATGCTGAATCGATCTCTGGAGCCAGTTTCCGAAACAATTTCGGCAACCTATGGATGCGACAGGAAGTTGACTTCCATGCCCCTCTCCCTACAGAGGAAAGTTTGGATGTACGTTCAAGAGTGTTGGATATTTATGAATGGAGAAACAGGACAATAGTGCTCCAAGAATCTGAGATATTCAACCAAAATGAAGAATTATTGGGCGCTATGCGTCACCACCAAAGTTATTTGCTGGATCAAAATTCAGGAAAAGTAGCCTTGAGGAAACCTTCTGAGAAAGAGGGCGTTCGAAAATTTGATGTCCCCAAAGGGGAATTGCTTGAGCCGGTCTCAAGCGAGATAGACCTTGAAATGTGTGGGACTTTTTTTCATGGTAATAAGAATTATCACACTGATAAAACAGCCTCTGAAGAATTGGGATTTGAGGAAGTTGTGGTCGGAGGCAAAATGACCATTTCCTATATAGGCGACATGCTTGATAGAACATTTGGTGAACGGTGGTTTAGAGGCGGTAAATTAGACGTGAAATTCACAAACATAGTTTGGCCAGGCGACAAAGTGACAGCAAGAGGTGTCATCGCCGATGAGGCCAATTCATCGGAAGGTATTACTGAAGTCAGGGTATGGATGGAGAAGGAAGACGGAACAGTCACCATCGTAGGAAATGCTTATCTTCCCCAAGATTAAGTTTTCAATATAGGGCGAGCCTAGAAAAGGCCATCCTTCGGTTTACCAGGCGAAGTACACAAAAAGAGGATCAGGGACAAAGACCTGATCCTCTTAAACCCAAATTATATCTTTTAATCACTATTTTTTCATAAGGTCTAGCCCCAACGTAGCGGTCCAAATAGAGATCACAATGTAGGTAATTGGAGTGATTACGAAGGTAGCTTCCCAGGTTGATGTATCCGCGAAGTTAATAAAGCTAACGACGATGTTTATTAGTCCAATCAAAGCAACGACATAAGCAAATATTTTATGGATTCCCTCTTTGTTTGTGGACATAACCAACGCGATCAGTGAAAACCCTATTGCAAAGATTAATCCGGTATACGATTGGATCGCACCGGCAATCAAGCTAATAGTATATTTAGAGTTTTCATCAGGACCAACAATGCCTTCAAATTGAGTTGCACTGTTCAACCCTATACTTATTACAATACCTAATATGCCAAAAAATACCCCCATGCCCCCTAGGCGGAAAAGGGCTTCATTTTGCCCATTTTCTTTGACGTCGCTATATAGGGTATTGATTCCATACAGAAAAAATAGCAGGGAAATTCCTGGCAGCAAACCCAACAAATGAGCCAAACCTGTCTGTTGGTTCCAACTCTCCACAAGATTTCGAGGGTCTCCGGAACCAGTATTTCCCAAAACCATAAAAACCACTAGAAATAATATTGTGGCTAAACCAGGTCCTATTAAAAGACCGAGTCCGCCTAATTTATTCGCAGATATATTACCCATTTTTACTCCTTCTATAGCTAATGCTTGTAGGCAAACATCCAATGCACATTAACGTTAGAGGAAGTAATATCGAGAGTCACGCGAAAATATTGAGACTTTTTTACATATTATAAAAACAGATAAACTTTATTTACTTTTGCAAATATCCTTCTTAGGTTAGCGATATTCCAAAGCGGAAATCTCTATCTGGCCACACCGTAGGCGATGGCTTTGACCTCTTTATCGTCTGAATTATTCATGAAATCAGCGAGTTCGCCCAATAAATCACCGAAAGATGTGTCGGACCAAAGCCACTCATACAACTCATTCATGGTAGCTTCAGGTTTTACAGCAATTCTCGACTCTAGATAGTACGACTTCAGATCATCAACACAATAACGAACAAAGTGACCCAGACTAAAATGTTGGGGACGTAAGAGTGAGTCTTCAAGTTCTCCGGCCGAATATTGTCTCAAAAACTCCATGACCTCATGAAATAAACCAGTTTCAATGGTACTTAACCCTACAGCAGTTCTACCCTTATTAGCTTTCAATCCTTTCTCATAATCAGCTTTTAAATCAGATAGCTCGGTTAAAAGGTCTTTTTTCTCCGTATCCGCTTCTCTTTTTGATTCAGTTCGTGAGAGAACCAAGCGTTGTATTACATCCGTCTCAAAAATTTCTAATACGGGGCCTTCTGATCTTTCTAGAAGACCAAAGGTAGCCGCCAGTATTTCATGTTGGTAGCTCGGATTATTAACTTCCCCAAAGGTGTTTCCAAAATTAAAAGGAACGGAGAGAATCCTGGGTGGTTTTATTTTTTTTGCATGTTCTTCTACTAATGAAAGAGCTGTAGTTATTAAACCTGCTTCCTCAAGAACTCGCGCAATAACGCTTACAGCGTTAGTACAAGCTGGTCATGTAGGGGTTAGTAATACGACATCTACCTTCTCGTCCAATAGTTTTTCAGCGACTTCCGGACCATACTCGTCAGTCAATCCGGTAACGTTTCTCAAAGCACCCATGAAGGAATAATAGTTGTCAGAAAGAGAGCCAATTTTACCCAAAGCAACCAGTTCATTAAGTCTATCAATCGGGAAGGTAATATTGATGTCTTTGTAAATACTGGTTCGGTCAAATCCGATACTAGTATGGCTCTGTACTATGTCGGCAGGATCTGTCAGTCTAGGGATTATGCGAAAGGAAGCATCTCCTCCATTTTTTGCAGTAGTAAATGGATCATCACCTCTAACATGCAACCCGGCAGTGGTTACCAAAGCGACTTTACACTCAGACAAAGGTTTAGACATCTTTGTCCAGGGAGAATCCTCATGTTCAGGGCTTGGCCAAGCTAAGAGCATATCTCTCTGCTGTTCGGTTAACATTTCCAGTTTTGGCATCGAATTACCTTATAAAATAATTTCTTCCACTTTGATTTTGTAATCACATTTTATGATCAAGCTCTGAAACTGTAAATTGGCTTTGGGGCAATTAGGCGACAAGTCCAGCTACATAACCAGACGCCCATGCCCATTGGAAATTGAACCCTCCTAATTGACCTGTAACATCAAGTACCTCTCCAATAAAATAGAGCCCAGGGCAGTTTTTCACTTCCATTGTTTGGGAACTAATGGCATTTGTGTTCACACCACCCACTGTCACTTCAGCCGTCCTATATCCTTCAGTACCTGAAGGTTTGAGAATCCAACCATTTAACAGACTCCCAATCCTATCTAAGTCTTTGGCGCTAATCTGATTTATTGGAACATTCGCAAAGTCTGCAAACCATAAGTTTTGTAGCTCAAAGACTAGGGCCCGTGGCAGATATTGAGCCAAATAGGATCGAATAACTTTTTTGTCCGAATGCTTCTTTAATTCCAGTAATTCCTGAGCTACGTCTACCTCTGGCATAAGGTTTAAATTTAGTTCATCACCAGGTGACCAATAGTTCGATATCTGCAACATCGAAGGCCCACTCAATCCTCTATGGGTAAATAACAAGCTGTCCATGAAAACAGTAGCATTTGCTTCCACTTCAACCATAGTGGAAATTCCAGAAAGTCTTGAAAACATCGACTTCAAAGGATCTGAAAACATAAAGGGAACTAAGCCAGCATATTTTTCGGTCACCGGCAGATCAAATTGTTCGGCGAGTTCATATCCGTACCCACTTCCACCCAAAGTAGGTATTGAAAGAGCCCCAGTCGCAACAATTAAAGAATTGCAATTGATTTCTAAAAATCTATCTGAACCGTTCATACCGGACAATCCTTTCATCGAAAAGCGATATCCTGTCTTTTCAGAAGTAGCGACATTTCTCACCTCAGTATCAGTCAGGATCTTCACTCCGACAGATTCACATTCTCGTAACAACATATCCAAAATACTTTTAGAGGAACCTGTACAAAAATATTGATTCTTCTTTCTCACCTCATATTCAATGTCGTGCTGTTCAACTAAGTCCACAAAATCTTGAGAAGTGAATCTGCTTAGAGCGGATTTGCAAAAATGTAGGTTCTCAGAAAGAAAATTATCTGAATCAACCAACTCATTTGTGAAATTACATCTGCCTCCACCTGACATCAGAATCTTTTTACCGACTTTATTGGATTTTTCAAGGACAAGGACTCTTCTACCTCTTCTCCCGGCGGTAAAGCCCGACATTAAGCCGGCAGCACCTGCTCCTAAGATAACCACATCGTAATTCTGATTTATAGAATTCACCATTTCTTATCTAATTGGCGAGTGGCGTCAATCTCTGTTCTGTAACCTTTACTTTCTCAAGTGCTTTGGACGTATAAGACATGTTGATTACTTGAACTTTGGACCATAATTCAGTTTGGTCAGAGTAGTGGGGGCTACCTGGATGTCCCGAAGAACCAAGAGGAACTATCCAACGTGAATTATCCCAATCAGATGGATCGAAAACATATCGCGCTACGGACATTCCTGTCATAACAAATGGGTTTGACATAGCAAAACTACCAGCTTGAGGGGTGTCCCCATCTCCCCCCATAGGAACAGAGGGCGGATTCAATAGATTTTTGTGATCAGGGAAAATATCAGCAAGCGTGTGGACAGGGTTTGTGTAGTGGAGTCTGCCCCAAGCCCAGTTTTTAGGTTCTCCTCCTAGAGTTTCTCTTAAATATTCGACCCCTTCAGTGAAAGCTTGGGCTATAACCGCCTCCCATGTTTGATCATCGGGAAGCAAGGAAGTATCCCCATTTTTTAACCCTTCTATTAAACGAATGGCCAAGTGGTTCATATGGGTTGGCGCGCCTCGTCCCCCCGAGACCAAAGCTTGATCCGCTAATGGCCCAAGCAGAGACCCGATCACTCTCCCGTGTAATTTCCACCTAAACGCTGAATATATCGCAGCAGCTGATGAGTCTGGATCCATTTCATAGATCCAATTCCTCAAAACTTCTTGGGCTTGTGATTCTAAAGTACCTAGATTTTGGAGGGTGAGTATATGCGGTACATATACCGAAGCCGGTATCGAGGTTCTCTCCGAATGAACAGAAACTAGGTCCTCGACGGTGGCTTTATCAAGACCTTCTATCCTTTCAACAATACGTTTAGCTCTAAATTCAGGAGCATAGTCCAAAGCCATATAGTATGGAAACTGGTCCCCAATTATTTTGTTATTGGCTGTGACAATAAATCCGTTATCAGGATTTGTAGATCGAGGCATATCTCTGAATGGGATGCTTCCTTCCCATTCATGATCACCTGTCCAACCCGGCACCGGAAGCCAAGCATTTTCTATGCTCCTTACGGGAACCTGGCCTCTATTCAGATACCGTATGTCACCGTCAACATCTACAAACATATAGTTATTGCACGGATCGACCCACTTTTCCATAGCCTGATCAGCTTCAGACACAGAAGTCGCTGTCATCTGCGGTATAAGAGCTTCAAAGCCAAGATTAATAGATGCAGTAGAAGTGTATTTGAAGGCTATACCTCTAGTCCCATCCGAATTTTCAGAAATAATAGGCCCATGAGTTGTCGACTTCAAAGTGATTTCATGATCAGCAGAACCTGCGACCTTTATCGATTCCTCTCTGCATTGGAGCTCTAAGTTTTGGCCTTTCCACTGATAGGTTATACCGCTGGAACTTGATTGGAATTTCTCAATATAAAGATCTTGGTAATCGGCCATGGCATGAGTAACACACCAAGCAACTTTCTCATTGTGCCCGAAATGTGGAAATCCAGGGCATCCCGGAAAGGATAAGCCGACCACATCAAAATCCGGGCATGTGATCTGATTTTGGTAATAACAATTTGGAGTATCAAGACCTCTATGTGGGTCTCCGGCGAGCAAAGGCATACCCGAAGTTGTATTAGTCCCGTGTAAAGCCCAGCTATTGCTACCAGCCTCTGGATCTTCCTGCATCCATGCGATCGATTCAATAGCTGATTTTAAGCTTTCTAAAGCATCTAACTCTGGTCCAGTATAGGTATCTAAGGGAGGTACAATCAGTAGATGTCCCTTCTGATACCCTTTGATCAAATCAGCAGTCTTTTCTGGCCCTAAATGATTGAGAAGTTGGGCACGCCAATATTTCCCCTCAAAAACTCCCATCATTATGTGCCTAACCTTGTACACAGCCAAACAATCTTTTGGAGACCAGGGTTCTGGCTTTGAATTGGTTAATTTGTACTCGACCGGCAGAGTAGAAGTGGTATCTATAAAAGAGTTGACACCATCTGAGTAGGCTTCCAGCATAGATATAGTTTCTTCATTTAATTCTGCCAAGTCTTTTTGAACAGAACTCTCAATTTGAAAATTCCGCATAGTTATGTCAGAGTCAAGACCAGATTTACCTACTAATTCTGCCCAACGGCCGAATGCTTTTCGCCGATCGAATTCCATATGCCAAAGGCGATCCTGCGCGGTAGCAAACCCTTGTCCGAAAAAGGCATCATAAGTATTTGATGCTGATACATGCGGTATCCCATGTGTATCTCGCATTATTAAAACATCACTTCCGATGTACTTTGTCTGAACTTCTGAGGTTGTATCAGGCAAAGAGGACTTTAGGTCGGATTGGGTGATTTGCATTTTGTTCACTACCTATTGTGGGATTCCGTTTTTAAGCAAAATAATGATTGAACAACTTTAGGAAATATCACTGAAATGCACAAGTTATCAATTTTTTAATTATCGCTACTGTATACTTTACTGCCAGTGGGGAAGTGTCGGAATTGGTAGACGAGCCAGATTTAGGATCTGGTGCCGAGAGGCGTGTGGGTTCGAGTCCCTCCTTCCCCACCACTGCCATACTAAACCTCTCTTTAATTATTCGTTGACACTGTTATTTCGCTGACCTAGTATGGATGTGGGTCGTGCTAGGCGGGGAGTTAGCGGTGCCCTGTATTCGCAAACCGCTCTAGCGAGGCTGAATTCCTATCATAGGTCTGTGAGAAATGACCTCTTGCAGTTTGTTTTGGTGTTGATAGTCGGGTCCTACGCGGCGAGAGTCTGTGAACTCCGTCAGGTTCGGAAGAAAGCAGCGGTAAACAGATACTTTCGGGTGCCGTAGGGAAGCCTGATTAGAGCCATACAAGTTGTATACGTGGTTTCTTCATATCAAAGATCGGTGCACGGCCCGTCTAAAGAAATGATGAAATGTTTTGAAGAATGTGAGTGTTATGGCCCGCTCATTTAATCCAGCAAAAAAATCCCTCGGACAACATTTCTTAAAAGACGCCACAATATTAACCAAAATCATAGATGTCGCCGATTTATCTGAAACGGATCAGGTGCTTGAAATCGGCCCTGGGAGAGGTGCTCTCACAAAACGCCTGCTTCAAAAATCAGCCAGAGTTACTGCTATTGAATTGGACAAAGACTTGATAGTTGGTCCACTAAATGAGCTGTTTGGAGACCCAAATTTTCAACTCATAGAAGGGGATGCACGGGAGGTCAATATTGAAGAGGTTTTTCCAGAATCGCCCCGGTTCAAACTTGTCGCTAATTTACCTTACAATGCCGGTACAAATATTTTAAGAAAGCTACTTTTTTCAAAAATGTCACCAACATTCACAGTTGTAATGTTACAAAGAGAGGTAGCACGGAATATTACAGCCGATTCTGGACATCTAAATATTCTAGGGGTCTTATTTCAAACCTATTACACAACTCGTTATCATTTCAATGTCCAACCTAGATCGTTTTCCCCACAACCAAAAGTAGTGTCAGGGGTAATTTCGTTGAAAAGAAATTGTACTCCTTTACTTCCGCACTCATCGGCTGGTGATTTTTTTAAATTTCTAACTAATGGGTTCTCCGCTCCAAGAAAACAACTCCATAATTCGCTATCACTAGGGTTGGGAATAAGTATTCAAAGAGTCAAAGATATCTGTTACCAATTAGACCTTGATACGGAATTGCGACCTTCGTATATTGAAGTCAATGAATGGGTGTCCCTCTACGAGGCATTTTGTGAAAGTGGTCATATGGGAGCCCTTAATAAAAACACCCGACCATGAAAATTAAAGCCCCGGCCAAATTGAATTTAAGTTTAGAAATTATGGGCAAAAGGCCTGATGGCTATCATGATATTTCATCTATTTTCCAGACGGTTTCACTATTTGATTCAATAGATGTGCAACCAGCCGATGAAATCTATCTAAATACACCTGGTTTCAATCTGCCTTTTACCGAGAATATCATTTACAAAACTGCCTTAGAGATGCGGCGTAAATATGGTGTTGCAAACGGGGCAAGGATAGTTTTAGAAAAAGAAATACCAATTTCAGCGGGACTCGGCGGTGGAAGTAGCGATGCTGCCTCTACGATTAAAATTCTCAACGATCTTTGGGGGTTAAACCTCACTACATCGGAACTTTCCTCTTTTGCATCCACCATTGGATCTGACGTCCCATTTTTTATCGAAGGCGGTACTTCTTTTGTCCATGGTAGAGGAGATTTAATCCGAGAATTACCTGATCTACAGTTAGGGTGGATAGTTATTATCGTGCCTGATATTGAAATTACCAACAAGACAGCAACAATGTATTCCTATCTTAAAAAAGAAAGTTACACCGGTGGGGGTCTCTCAAGA
>RQOP01000081.1 GCA_008373095.1 SAR202 cluster bacterium
TTTTTATATTGATCTAGTTAGCTACATAAACCATACGTGCTGTATGCCTAACATAGGCTTGCCTCAAATCTCGGACTTTTTGTACAGCTGATTTGAATTTGTCTCCAGTTATTGCATCAGAATGCTTTTCAAAGCTAGCTAAACTATCGTAAATAGCCGTCGCTCTCACAATATCTTGGTTGCCTACATAAGGCACCGTGATTAAGGGTTTCATATCATCACCATAGAGATCTCTGATCTCCAAAAGTACGGCTGCTAACTCTGGAGCCTTGCCCGATTTGGCCTTAATAATGTTCCTAGCCATATACTTTGGCTTTGCTGGCATGTTCTCACCTGGAGCCAGTACTCTCAGAATTTGAGCCTGTACATCGGTACAATGAGTGTCTATTGAATCCAAAATACTCATATCATTAACTACATTATCATTAACTTTTTCTATTTCATCGATTGAATCTAATACTCTTGCCCCAACTATCAAATGTCCTGACCCAGTGGGAGCGTTCACTGATATAGAAACGTTTCCTTGAGTTGATCCGGTCTTAAACTGGTCAACAACAGCGTCTAAAACTTTTTGGCCTAAACCAGGTTTGGCAACCCGCCTTGACTGCAATACATAATTCGGCATAACAACCTCCGTTTTAATTGATTAGAGGCGGAGAATAACATCTAAGTTATTTTCATGCCAAGTCGTATCATTTATCCCTTTTTTAATAGAACATAAAAGATATATTCACCAGACCTGATTCTGTAATATTCCCGAAGGTAAATAAATCCCCGTTTTAGAAAAAAACTGGAGGGATTGAAAAAGCAGGAGGATATAGAACCATTAGTAACTAACTTTCTTTGAATCTGACCAAGTCTAGAAAGCCTGTGGATTTAAGATCCCTTTCAGCTATGTATCTCATGTAGGTCCGTAAAAACGACTTCACTTCAGTCAAACCGTCGGGATACGAAGATGCTTCCCTTGAACCAAGTGCTACACCGAGTGACCTTTGAAAAAATCGAAGCAGACTAAGGGCATAGACGGAAACTATCCAAGATTGCTCTGTGCCATGGATGTCAACACAAGAAGGACACAAGATGCCTCCAGCAACCGGATCAAAGATATGATCAGATCTATTCAAAGAATTACGACATTCAACGCAATTTACAAACTCTGGCAAAAATCCAGACACATGCAACAGTCTAAACTCAAACCATAATATCCAGAATTCACGGTGGTCTAAGTTATCCAAATTCGATAAAGTTTCCAGCAATATGTCAAATAACCGTGTATTTGGGGATTTGTCTTCTCCAAAGGTATCCACCAACTCTGCTATATAGATACCTTCAGCAATCGCAGTCAAATCTTCTCTCAGATTTTTGAATGAATCGATCACCACACATTCATTAACATTATCGAGGCTTCTTCCTCTGCTAATAGAAGTCTGGACATGATTAAGGATCTCTAGACTGCCTCCAAATTTACTGCCTGGCCGCCTAACCCCCCGGGCTACCGCTGCAACTTTCCCTACGGAGCGGGTGTAGAAAGTAATAATACGATTGGTCTCACCAATTGGCATTTGCTTTAGAACAACTGCTTTTGTCCTGTAAACTCGATTACTTGTCATCGGTCTGCCCTACCCGATAAAGTCATTTAAAAGTTTTGGCGACCTTCTATGGCCCTGCCTAATGTCGCTTCATCGGCATACTCCAAGTCGCCACCAACAGGAAGACCTCTGGCAGGTCTTGTTATTTTAATACCGGATGGCTCTATAAGCCTGTGAATGAACATGGAGGTAGCTTCCCCTTCCAAATTGGGATTAGTAGCCATTATGATTTCGGTAACCTCAGAATCCATAAGACGTTGTAACAGCGGTTTTACTTTTAAATCGTCCGGTCCAATCCCATTAATCGGTGAAATAACACCGTGAAGAACGTGGTATAGCCCATCATATGTAGATGTTTTTTCCAAAGCCATGACATCCAGAGGCTGCTCGACTACACAAATCTTGCTTTGATCCCTCGTTGAGTCTAGACAGATGTTACAGGGATCACTTTCTGTTATGTGGAAGCATTTGGAACATAGAGTTATACGAGTTTTCACTGAAAGAATGGCAGAGGCTAAGTTTTCTGCCTGTTCTTCTGGCATTCTGATAAGGTGATAAGTCAGTCTTTGTGCTGACTTGGGACCCACACCTGGAAGCCTACTGAACTCTTCGATAAGCCTCTGAACCGGAGGAGCCCCGCTGGAATATTCCATATTCAAACTAGGTTAACCCCGGTATATTTAGGCCTCCGGTTATAGCACCCATCTTGGAAGAAGCTAATTCTTGAGCCTTCTCAATACCGCCGTTTACTGCGGACAATACAAGATCCTGGAGAATTTCAACATCCTCAGGATCTACCGCATCTGGATCTATTACTATCGACTCCACAATCATTTTTCCCGATACAACAACTTTTACAGCCCCACCTCCAGAAGAAAACTCTACCTTCGCAGCCTCTATTTCCTGTTGAGCTTGTAGCATTTGCTTTTGCAGTTGCTGAGCCTGTTTCATCATATTACGATTCATTTTTAACCCTTACTCCTTTCTTCTACTATCCTTGCTCCAAGCGCCTGTGCTGCCCGAACCAGATGGCTTTGTTGCGAAACAGGGCCTGGTACAGACTTTAATTCACTGTTAGCTAATTCCACACTAATTTTATACTTTTTACCAAGAACTTTTTCTACGACGCTTTCAAACTGCCCGTTTACCAAAGGGTCTTCAATTTCACTGTTAATTCTATCCAAGTGAGAACTATGTAAGAAGGTTAGAACTAAGGTATCCCCTCTGAGTTCACGTTCCTTACATCCACGAAGTAAGGCTCCAAGGTTAAATCTTTTCCCTGTCTGTCTTAAAGAACGCAGCAACTCATTCCAATTTTCATCGATTGTGCCGCCACCAACGGCTGCTGTTGTAGGTAAAGCAACAGCAGCATCCCTTGATGCCTCTTGTCCCCGGTCACCCGGTTCTTTTGAGGCTGGTGATTCAGCTCTAGGGGTTGGCTTTACATCAACAGATTCAGTTTTATTACGATCCTGAGGTTTTTTATCGACTGGGTCAGCAGGAGCTACATTGGAAAGGACCGTAGGCTGAGCCACTGGAGGAGCTTTAGTTACTGTGTTTGTAACTGCCATAGTTTGGCTTGAAGGCTTTTCTTGAGAGGCCAAAATCGACTCCATTACAGCAATTTCAAGAGATAATGCTGGATTTAAAAGATCTTTGAAGTCAACCGCTGCCATGATTTTCGCTATTTGAACCAATCTTTCAATACTGAATTTATCAGCAATCCCAACCAGTCGCTCTTTTAGTGAATCTCCAAATTCGGACCCGTTACTCGCTTGAGATTTCAATAAAATCATCACCCGGGTTATTTCCATAAGACTAGAATGAACTTGTGAAGGTTCCATACCATCTTTAATCAAATCCCCAAGCCTGATCAAACTACCTTTTATATCCTTGTCTGCGATAGCCTCTAGCAAATCTGCTGGTAGTGACTCATCTGTGAGATTAAGTAGTTTTCTTACAGCCTCTTCTGTAACAGGCTGTTCTACTGAAACCATTACTTGTTCTAGAATATTTTCTGCATCCCGTAAACTCCCGGTAGATTTTCGAGCGACCAAACTCAATGCTTCATCGTCTATCTCTATTTCTTCTTCTAAACTAAGTTTTTTTAGTTTACTGACAACATCCTCTGCAGGGACTCGACGGAAATCAAAACGTTGGCACCTCGAAATTATAGTTAACGGTACTTTATGAACATCCGTAGTGGCCAAGATCAGAATTGCATGAGGGGGAGGCTCTTCTAAAGTCTTCAATAGTGCATTGAAAGCTTCTTGAGTGAGCATATGAACTTCGTCGATTATATAAACTTTGAATTTGGCTTCAGCAGGGCTGTAATGTATTTTTTCGGTCAAATCTCGAACATCTGCTATTCGGCGATTACTAGCTGCGTCTATCTCGATTAGGTCAAGCGCTCTTCCTTGATTAACAGCGGTGCACATATGGCAAGTGTCATCCGGTTCCCCATTGACTGGAGACAAACAATTTACCGCCTTGGCCAATATCCTAGCCGTACTTGTTTTTCCAGTACCTCTGGGACCACAAAACATATATGCGTGAGATACCCTATCGGTTAGTACAGCTTGCCGAAGAGTTTGTGCTACATGATCTTGTCCGACCAACTCGGACAAAGTCCCTGGTCTCCATTTTCTGTATAATGCCTCAGCCATTGATGATCTTCACTCAGCCATAATCTCTTTTTCTAGGGATTCCATTTCTTTTCTATCCTCGGTCTCCACGTGATCGTAACCCAATAAATGTAAAAATCCATGAACTACAAGGAATTTCAATTCTTGTGATATTTCGACATTGTTTTCTAAGGCTTGTCTTTCAACCTGGGGCAAAGATATGACAACTTCGCCTATCTGATCGGTAAAATCAGCAGGAATTATAAATTCTTCTGATGAGAGACCAATCCGCCCATCCTCTTCACTGCCATAATACTCTCCTTCGTGTTGATTTGAGAAGGAGAGAACATCTGTTACTTCATCAAGCCCGCGGTACTTTTCGTTTAGGTTCTTTATATTTTCATCGTCTGTAATGAAAATACTGGCTTCACCTGTATAGATATGGCACCTATTCAAGGTCTGTTTTCCAATTTCGACCAAAGATGGAATTAACGTTTGAATATCAAACCCGTCATCGCAATGACAGTTCAACACAATAGCATCTTCCAATTAATTCACACCTTAATTGAACCTATATGAATCTCTCTACTTACATTCACACAGCAATATAAAAAAGCAGTGACGGTAAACCTAGCAGATTGCTACAACTGATCCGTACTGATTAGATCGGACCAGATATGTCGAACCTCCGTGCATAAATTCAACTTCGAACCCTGGTACAGGAGCAGTATCTTCATCCGAAGCATCTGAGCACCCTAAATTGGCCCCACTCCATTCTTTTGCCTTTTGAGATACAAAAGTCAGGTCTGGTTGGTCCACCTTTAGCTCAGCAGCTAACGACCAGGCCGCTGACACTTCAGCGCATTTGGAACCGGAATCATCATTAAGGTTACTGGAAGAGGATCCTTCAGTAGTCGAATCAGATACAACTAGAGTCGCATCATCAACACCTGTTCTCATTTCTTCAAAAAGCCTTCCAAAACCTTCAACTGGCATGACTACGGTAGTCCCACTTCCCAAAATATATTTGAATGATTCCAGAGATCTCTGGAACGAGTAGAATTCAGGGTCCTGTTCAAGTGCCTCAGCAAATATACGTGTCGCTTCCGCCTCTCCACACCCACTTATAATCTGACTATCTCTAGTCGCGTTCGCCAGAATGATTGTCGCTTTTCTATCTGCATCAGCCCTTACTTGCGCATCAATTTCTGCACCTTCAGCTCTTTCTTTATCAGCCTTTCGCTGCCTTTCAGCCTGCATTCGAGCATAAACACTGTCAGCAATCTCCCCAGGGAAGTCTGCCCTTTTTATGCGAACATCTTCTACCTCGATTCCAAATTCTAGTAATTTTGGTGTAACCGCTACTTTCACATTATCCATCATCAAATCTCTTTGAGTGGTGATGATTTCGGACTGATTGTAAATACCAATTTCTCGCCTTAGTTCTGAAGAAATGATGTCAACTGCTCTGTCGGTCGCCCGTTGCTCATCTCCCAGACGTTCCTTGAAAACTCTAGGGTCTACAATTCGTCCCCTAGCATAAACGTCAATAATAAGTCGTTTTTTATCCTTCGTTAAAAGGGAATCTGGTGGTGCATCAAAAATCAAAAGTCTTTTTTCAAATTTGGTCACCTGATCAATAAAAGGTGTTTTAATTCTTAAACCAGGGCTCGTTATTTCACTTTTGATCTGTCCAAATCGGGTAACAATGCCTACTTCTGTTTCACTGACTGTGAAGAATATTTGAGGCACCATAATAGCCATCACTATGATCAATGCTACTAACAGTATGGAAATTAATTTCATAGCGTTTCTACTCCTGCCCACCCGATACTGGGACCGGCACAATGTTTCCGCCAGTATCTGGATTCACTAATATGACTTCATCAGGGTTACCCAATATCTTTCCTATTCCGGGAAGTATCTCTTCCATTGCCTCAAGGTAAAGACGCTTTCGGGTGACATCCTTTGATTTATTATATTCTCGCTGTATAGCTAGAAAGCTTTCTGCTTCTCCCACCGCCACTGCTATGTCTTTTTGTCTAGTACCTTCTGCATTTTGCAATGCTTTCGCCGCTTGCCCTCGGGCTTGCGGTAAAACGCTTTCTTTATAGGCATCTGCCAGATTTATTATCCTAGCCTTATCTTCTTTAGCTCTTACCACATCATCAAAGGCATCTTTAACTTGTTCAGGAGCGAAAACATAAAGTAGCTTTACTTCTCTAATCCTTATACCACTTTGGTATTGATCCAATATCCCTTGAAGTTTCGATTTAGTCTCTATCTGTATCACTTCTTTATTCTCAGTGAGGACATCGTCTATAGGCCTACTACCCACTATTTGTCTTAAAGAAGTTTCGGTGGCGTCTTTCAATGTAAATGCATCTGGAGAAACAACTTTATAAAGGTAATCTTCAAGATTCTTTATGTCGTACTGCACTAAAAGCTGAACATCAACTATATTGGGGGCTTCACCAGGAGCGCCCTGCTCATCAGGATCTCCCGTGATCATAAGTGACTCGTCGAGCACAGGGGTTCCAGCTCTAACTCCTAGCTCCAGTCGACGAATCTCATCTACACTCACTATGTCTCTCGCCCCTACCGGACCAGGCCACCACCACTGAAGACCTGTTCCTTTTGTATCAGAGTATTGGCCAAACATTCTCACCGCAGCCTGCTCTCCTGGTTGCACAGAGAAAAAACCTGTTGCAAACCATCCAATCAAACCCAACACAATTATCCCGACAATCACATAAGGCACAGTATTAGAGCCCTTGCCACCCCCATTGGAGGAACCGCCGGAACCACCAAATATACCTTTTATCTTGGCAATAATTTGTTCTATATTGACATCTGGTTCTTCTTGTCTGTACATGATTCCTCACAAGTCATAAAGGGAATTTGATATAAGTAATTTTAGCATAGTAACCTCATCTAAAAGGCTAAATATATCCACATTAACCTTCAAATGGTCAAGATCAAATAAATCATTTAATGCTTAATAAAAACCATTTGAAACGGCTTTTTTACTTGAAAAGATTCAGGAATCTATCCTCGTAATATGAGTAAACTCCCCATTTATCTAATTCGGCCTTGAGAGCCTCAGGACTCCCACCTTTCTTTACAGATACAAACATTCCTTCAATTTGGTTTGCTGCCGCTGCAGGTATTCCACCTGAAGTCATTTGCGGTTCCATAAGACCTGCGCCTCTCATTTCTCTGCTATTGAAAGAAACGGATGAAGCGGTGAACTCATAAATAAATTTAAGCAAAGCTACGTCCCAAAACTCGTCTACACCTGATATTACGACAGAAAGATCATTTTTCTTATCTTTAAGCTCTTTAGATATACGATGCGCAATTTCATTCGGGTTACCGCTAAGAATTTCCAATCCTTTAGGCTCATTGTTGTATTGGTACATTATTCCTGGACTATTGGGACCATACATTTGGGCAACCTGATCAAAATAATGATAGGCATCTTCACTGAACCCATTCAAATTCATAGCATAGGTTGGTGTAATTAAGGTAGGTTGTTCGGCTTTTACCTTGCCACTCCGAACCACTCCTTCCAATTCCTTTTTTTGGGAATTTATAGCGGTGTACAACGGTTCAGTAACAACAAAGTACTCTATATTTGTTATTCCGAAAGTAGCTAAATGCTGTTTCGGATATTTCACTACATAGGTCTGCTCTACCGCTTTATGCCAGTCCGAAGATAAACTCATTTATTTCACACCTAGAGAACACATAAATAAACCCAATAAGTATATCAACTACCGATTCATTTCCTGCGGGAATAAATTAACAAAGGAGGTATTAACAGTAATAACATGGAATAATCAGTGGACTGATTTGTACCGCCGTATCGATTACATCCTGAAGATTTTGTCACTTCAGCATTTTTAGTTTCTGGAGTCGAGCTTACATCCGATACATTCGCAACGACGGAATCATCATTCTCAGTTGAGGCGATTGAAATGGAGCCAGCCTGTGGGGTCAGCGAAAATAATCCTACGGTAGGTCTGGGAATAGGAGTAGGCAGTTCATTTTCTGACAAATCGGGCTCGTATTTAGGAGCCCCTATATAGCTTCTCCAATCATTCTCCAAGCTCAGTTTATCAATGCCATATACATATTCAATTGCATCATCCAAATTCATTCCTGATTTGTGTTCAGTCAGCAAAGTGAGCATCTTATCTGGACCATATTTTAAAATCATAAATTCAACTATTGAACTGGCAGCTCCATAAAAAATAATCACGTCTTCCGGATTACCAGGTCGGTTTTTCATTGAGGTGATGGGCATCAATCTATCTGCATGGACAGCAAAATCTAGCGCCACATCGTATGAAAAACTGGGTGATACATTGCCAAATTCAGCCAAACCTTCATTTAGCCAGGATGGAACACTACTAAAAACACTATCGCCGGCTCTGTGTACCAAGATATGTGTCACTTCATGCGAAGCCGTACCTCTGGACATTCTCCCACCTCCCAAAACCAACAAAGTACCAATATCTGGGTAGGCCTGTCCTTCCGTTATTAGTTCACTTCTTATAGTCGAGCTACTTGGAGGTAAAGCTCCCAACATCTCTGCAACATTGTTGTACATTGTGACTCTTATTGGGTCTCCTTGCACGTCACCAAATACAGGTTCCATCATATAGAGGGTCTGATTCATAGCATCTAAGATATCTTCAGCTCTACTTTTCACTGGTCCGTGGTAGGCAACGGAAATGGTACCCGATGCTATTTCATCCCATTTAAACCTTGTATCTTCATAAACCAAATAATTATTTTCAGAGTTAATTACATCTCCGGATTCATTTGAAACAGTGAAACTGTACTCAACGATTGTGCCAGGTGGAATATATTTGGCACCTGTGTTTGTCTTCCAAAACAAAACACCTTTAACTTTTGGCCCTGTATCGAACTCCAAATATTCATAAACCCCTGAAACCTGCTGACCAATCCTGAAGTTCACCGCTATTTCATTAATTGGTTTAGTTGAACTGGCAACAATTTCAAACCTAATCCCTTCTGGAAACTCACTTTTAGCTGAAAACGACTCAATTTCGATATCCGAACCCATCGCTTCCACAGTCTCTACTTGCCATTGAAAAAAAATGTGCGCTGCTATACCCACAAAAACAAAGCATAAAAGTACATAGGCCCTTGAGTTCAATCCTAAGATTCCCCTTCATGGGCTTGAGATATGGCATTCTTCAGATGATCAAGCAACATTTGTTCGTTTGCAGCTCCTGTGAAACTGTATTTCTCATTAATTACCGTCAAAGGTACACCTCTGACCTGGTATGAGTTTCCCATATCAGGGAATTCTTGAACTTCAATTACCTCTGCCACTACTTTCTCAGTAAATGCTGCCATCGCGTGTGCCAAACTGGCTACACCTGGGCAATAAGGTCAATTCGGTGTAACGAAAGTTTTAATGAGGACTTCGTCAGTCAATGTTTGCAGGAAAGCTTTTGTTTCTTCAGCCAATTTTGGTTCTCCCGAAGAAACATTTACCAGTGCCTCCATCAAAACAGGAAATTCTGTACCCGCTGGTATTCCAAGGTACCTGATATTCGTTTCGTCTTCCCTCGACACCAAAAAAGACGGTATCCGTGAGATACCGCAGCGAGCAGCCTCTTCGGCATCCTTCAAAAGTTGTTCAGTGGGTGCACAGGTTTCACATTCACGCCCAGGAACGACAAGTCCTCCCAGATCACTTTGTGTGAATAGGATCAAATTCACCTCGTTAACCAATTCATTTTCGAACCGGTTTCTGACAAATTCCCTATCTGAATCGTTTAGTATTTGCATTTCCACCTCTCTAACCTATAACTGCCTAGAAGAATGAATAAGTCTTTGCACAGTTGTAAAAAGACCTAACACTGTTAACAAAATTAACACCATTATCATCACAAAGGGAACCCAGTGAGCAATCACTAGTCCGATAGATATGACAGCAACTCTTTCAGGACGTGTCATAATTCCAACTTTACATTCAATTCCAAGACCCTCAGCTCGGGACCTCAAATAACTAACCATAATTGACCCAACAAATGCAGTGTAGGTCATTATTTGAGCTAAAGCGCAGGAATCAAATCCATCCAATTGCTTAAATGGCAATACAGAATTATCAATACAGTCACCAAGCGAATAGTAGATTAGCAATCCTAGTAGTACCAAAGCTTCCTGAAGACGGTCGGCTACAGAATCAAACATTGCACCAAATTTTGAATCCAACCCTTTCTTCCGGGCCAGACCTCCATCAATTAGGTCCAAAGCACCTCCCAAGGCAACTATTATTCCTCCGACCCAGA
>RQOP01000082.1 GCA_008373095.1 SAR202 cluster bacterium
GTTAAAGAGGTAGAGGTAGTTAAAGAGGTAGAGGTAGTTAAAGAAGTAGAAAAAATTGTTGAAGTTGAAGTTGAAGTCCCTGTACCAGAAGGACCAAAACGAGAAATCGTATTTGGTGGCCTTAACTGGGACAGTGCTTTAGTCCAAAACGGAATAGCCCGATATATAGTAGAAAACGGATATGGACATGAAACTTCTCAAGTAGAAGGAGCCACCGTCCCTCTATTCCAGGGGCTGCGAAAGGGTGATGTAGACATAACAATGGAAATCTGGCTTCCCAACCAGAACGTAGTTTGGAACGATGCAGTTAAAGCTGGTGAAGTTATTCCTGTCGGTAAGAGTCTTGAAGATAACTGGCAAAGTACCTTCCTTATCCCCGCATACGTTCAGGAAGCAAACCCAGATTTGGATTCAGTTGAAGATCTGAAAGATGAGCAATATAAAGCTCTGTTTGCAGAAGCAGATAGCGGTGGTAAAGCCGTACTTTATGGTTGTATCGCTGGATGGGCCTGTCGAGGAGTCCAAGAGGGGACCGAGGCTGGACCAGGACAAATAGAGGCGTACGGACTTGCAGATCATGTTGAGCTGAGAGACCCAGGAACCTCAGGTGCCCTTGGCGCTGCAATAGAAGGTGCCTTCAAGAAAGAAGAGCCAATTCTGTTCTACTACTGGGGCCCAACAAAGTTGATGTTGGATCTTGGATATCCTGAAAAAGTCGTAGATTTGGAACAGCCAGATCCTAGTACTTGCGCAGGAAATGATCCAGTACACGGTTGCGCTTTCCCTCCAGCTGAAATCATGATCGCCATGAACACCGGTCTTGTTCAGGACGCTCCTTATTTAATTAGTTTCTTTAACAAATGGGACTGGTCAGCTGGAAATCAATTAGTTGCTGATGCGTGGTACGGCGAAAATTCTGAGAACTACGACACCTCAGAAGAAGCCTTTGAGGCAACTGCTGTTTGGTTCCTCAGTAACAATGATGCCTGGCAGAGCTGGGTACCAGAAGATGTACTCGCAAATGTACTGGGCGCCTTAGCCCAAGAATAAGATCAGTTAGCCTAAGATATTAATCCCGCTAATTGATGAATGCACAGTATGGAGGACCGTCCCGGCTGGGTCGGTCCTCGGCGTGCATAATATTACTGTGACTTATGACCGCTGACTCTACACAAATTAGTCATCACATTGAGGTTGAACATCTGTGGAAGGTGTTTGGAAGGAACCCAATGAGCGCTTTGGCTCCTGAGAACGTGGAAAAATCCAGATCCGAAATTCAATCCGAATTTGATCAAGTGGTCGCACTGAAAGATGTTTCATTTAACGTGAAGAGAGGTGAAACATTTGTTGTCATGGGTTTATCTGGAAGCGGTAAATCCACACTCGTAAGATGCTTAATCCGGCTAATTGAAGCCACTTCAGGAAGCATATTGGTGGAAGACGAAGATGTAACCTTACTGAACGAAAAATCTCTGAGAGATTTTAGACGAACCAAAATATCCATGGTATTTCAGAACTTTGGACTTCTTCCACATCGGAATGTTATGGAAAACGCATGCTACGGATTAGAAATTAAAAACATATCCAAAGACGAACGCCATGAAAAAGCACAAAGAATGCTAGACCTTGTTGGATTGAACGGATGGGAAAATTCAAGGGTTAGCCAATTAAGTGGCGGAATGCAGCAAAGAGTCGGTCTCGCAAGGGCATTGGCGGTGGAGCCAGAAATTTTACTCATGGATGAACCGTTCAGTGGTCTAGACCCTTTGATAAGGCGTCAAATGAGATCCGAACTTGCTGAATTACAAAAAGAAATAAAAAAGACCATGGTATTTATCACTCACGATTTAGACGAGGCTGTCACAGTGGGAGATAGGATAGCTATCATGAGGGACGGCGAGATCATCCAAATGGGAACCCCTCAGGAAATAATTTTGAATCCGGTAGATGATTTTGTCACTGAATTCACAGAAGACGTGTCAAAAGACAGAATTCTTAACGCTTCCTCTATTTGCGTCAACCCAGACCTAATCTGGACCCATTCCGAAGATTTAAACAAATTAAAGGACCATGTAAACAAAGTTAACCCTAGACACATCGCTTTCGTAAACGAATCAGGTAGTTCGTTAGGAATATTGATGCGAGACAGCGTAGAACAGTCAAAAGTAAAAGAAGATTTGGACCGTATGCTGAAAGATTCACCCGCTCCGATTTCAAGTTCAAGTAATGTTAAACCTGCAATATCTAAATTGGCGGATTCAGAAACACCTATCCCGGTTGTTGATGCAAAAAACCATTTGCTAGGAGTAATAACCCAGAGTTCAATCTTGAATGCCCTTGCCGAGTAGGCAAGTCATCTGAAAAAGTTATCGGAGTACTAAAATTTCATGTCCACAAGAGACAAAGAAATAACAGATTCAAAAGAAGATACGTCGGGAAGTGGATCTCGGCGACTTAATAGTGGTTTGAAAAAATTTTACTTCCCTACCGCAGTGGTTTTATCCGTCGTAGTCTTATCAATGATGATACATGAAGCTGGATTCGAATATGCTTTAGATTTTCCTAAGAAAATATTTGGGGTTGACACCAGCAAGGAAATTGAGGGATTTCTTGACGATTCTGTCGACTGGATCGTAATCAACTTCGGAGGTTTCTTTGATGCTGTCAGTGATGCTATCAAAGTCATTTTAGGTAAACTTAGAGATTTACTGATATGGATTCCTTGGCCAGTTATGATGGGATTGGTTTTTGTAATCGGCTGGAAAATAGCCTCCTTTAGAATTGCAATAATGTCTGTCGTAGGTTTGATAGTGCTGGCTGCAGTCAATCTGTGGGAACCAACAATGGTCACAGTTGCGATAATGATGGTATCCGTCTTCTTATCAATAATTATCGGCGTTCCGACTGGGATCCTCGCGGCTAAAAGCGACGCTGTAGATACTGGTATAAGACCAGTTTTGGACACAATGCAAACTATGCCTAGTTTCGTCTATCTAGTCCCTGGAATTATGCTTTTTGGCTTGGGAAACGTAGGGGCTATATTTGCGACCGTCCTTTACGCTCTACCTCCATGCATTCGACTAACAAATTTGGGAATACGACAAGTGGATGAATCTGTGGTAGAAGCTGGAAGATCTTTTGGCTCAAGCGACATGCAGCTGCTGGTCAAAATTCAGATACCAATGGCAATCCCGACCATAATGGCTGGTATAAACCAAACCGTGATGATGGCTCTCGCCATGTCCACAATTGCAGCCATGGTTGGCGCCGGAGGATTAGGGATTGAGGTATTGAGAGCTATGGGTCAATTGAAAGAAGGTGAAGCCATAATTGCCGGATGTGCGATAGTCATATTAGCGATCATAATCGACAGAATCTCACAAGGATATGTAGACAAACGGGTGTCATAATATGCCTTTTAGGTTGTTATAGTACTGCCTATCAAACTTGACCAACAGGATTAATAAATATATATTGGAACCCTCTTCGGAAGGATATTCCATAAACCCGAAGTGGGGAGATAACTTCAAACAACCGAATAGTGGTGGAAACCCATATTCATTATGATTTCAGAAGCATCGCTAATAGAGTCTTCTAAATCACTTTGCTTAAAAGGTCGTACTGAGCCCGCATCCTGCGAGGCAATTATCAATTTTAGTCCGCACTAATCTGTAGCATATACAGAAATCCAACGGCCGCATCCGTAGATACCACATTTATTATGTATCTTTTTATTTATTTGAAATTTCGCACCGTCCAACAAACGAAGGAGAAAATTATGTTGAATATAGCAAAGGGAAATAGAGTCGTAAGATCACTCTTGATCCTATCAATTGCGGCATTTTCCGCATTCATGGTCGCTTGTGAAGCTGAAACCATTGTAAAAGAGGTTGAAGTTGAAGTTATCAAAGAAGTGATTAAGGAAGTCCCAGTTGAAAAGATAATAGAGAAAGAAGGTGCCGTGAGAACGGTGGTGGAAGAAGTAGAAGTTGTTAAAGAAATTGTTAAAGAGGTAATCAAGGAAGTCTCGGTTGAAGTGGAGAAGGAAGTTGTGGTTGTAGCGACACCTATTCCAGTCATAGTCGGTGAAGGTGGGCAGCGATACGGCGGCATCCTAAAATATGCGGCTGTTGACTTCGGTGCAATGGACCCGGCAATTATGGGGCTCTCTGAAGGAAGCGCCATGTATAGCAACCTTACCTATGACAACCTCACAGAGCCGTGGTATGACGGTTCTATCGTAAACAGGTTGGCAGAGGATTGGTCCGCTAACGAAGATATGTCTGTTTACACTATTGATGTTAGAGATGGAGCAACTTTCCATGACGGATCGCCTCTTACCTCAGCTGACGTGAAATTCTCATTTGATCGCATTTTAGATGAAGAAACAGCCTCTCCTCTTCTAGGAGAAATAGATTACATCAGTGAAATAACCGCTCCTGACGATGACACTGTTGTATTCACACTTAAAGGCTCGAACGTCAATTTGCCTAGAGATCTATCTGACTACCATGCCCGGATTGTTCCTAATGGGATAACTCAGGAAACATTGCAGAGCTCTAGTACTGACTTTGGCACCGGTCCATATACCTTGGGAGACCACAACCCAGCAGAAAGAACGGTGATGAATAAATATGAAGATTATTGGGTTGAAGGAAAACCTTTCTATGACCAAATCATTTTCTACTACATGCCAGAGGAAGCTACACGAATCGAAGCTATAAAATCTGGTGCTGTTGATGTAATCGGTACATTCTCCCTAGCGCAGATTGAAGGGTTAAACAGTAACAATAGCATTACAGTTACTGGTGCAGACTCTGCGACAATAAGAAACTTAGTAATGGATACCAGAGAAGGTAGTGTGTTCGCAGATAAGAACGCAAGGAAAGGTCTCCAGTATGCTATTGATCGGGATTTTGTCAGAAAGGCTGTAACCTACGGATTTGGAGCAAATGCTAATGATCATCCAATCGGCACATCTGACCCAATGTACTGGGATGGCCAACCGATTATCAACCAAGATATTGAACTCTCACGCAGTTATTTAGCAGCTGCTGGTTATGATGATTCCAACCCATTAACCGTTGAACTTGATGCTTCTGACTTCAACCAGATGCTAGAAATGGCACTCGCTGTAGAGCAATCTGTAGAAGCCACAGACCTACCAATTGAAATCGAAGTTGAGAAACACGAAGAGTCGACATTCTGGGAAGCTATATGGATGCAACCCGGAGGAACACCATTGGTTACTTCTGCATGGAACGGCCGCCCAGCGGCTCAGGCAGTCAGTGTAGCCTTAAAAGGTGGAGGAAGCTGGAATGAATCATATTTCAATAGTCCTCGAATGGACGAATTATTGGAACTTTCCTCGACTGAAATTGATTTCGACGTAAGAAAAGATTACTGGAAAGAAATACAGGAAATCCTTATAGAGGAAGTTCCTAGTGCTTACCTGCTTTATGTGCCTACGGTGGTCGCACATCAGAATCACGTGCAGGGAGTCCAAGCACATCCAAACAATTGGGTATTTATGGAAGATTGGTGGACAACGGAATAGTTCCGACGCCAACATCTAAACCCTAAGGCATTGAGCCTTATTTCAGGTAGCCCTGGTCATAATGGCCTCGGCTACCTGCCCTTTGTAATACATAGCCAAGGAGCCCTCTGATATCTTTAGATTTCTAATCATAAGAATATCTCTTATTGTAGTTACTCTCTTTTTTGTGTCAGTTGCCATCTTTACAGCTACCGAATTTCTACCAGGGGATGCTGCTTCTCTCCTGCTCGGACAGCAAGCCACTGAGAGCAATTTAAAAAACCTCAGACATAACATGGGCCTTGATCGACATCCCGTGGAAAGATATTCCATATGGATCAAGAATGCTGTGCAGGGTGACCTTGGTATGGCCGCCAGAGGGGGTGCCACCATAAACAGCATGGTGAAGAGTAGACTTCCAAACTCAGCCCTGCTTGCAGCAGCGGCATTCCTAATAGCGGTCCCAACGTCATTGTTTGCAGGAGTATTGGCTGGAACTAGACCAGATACGAAACTCGACAGAATACTAAGTATAGGTAGCCTATTAGCGATTTCCATTCCAGAATTTATTATTGGCGTGATACTAATGATGGTTTTTGCCACCAAACTAGGCTGGTTCCCGTCCTCTAGTATCATGCTGCCTGGAGAAAGTATTTGGAGCAGTCCTAAAATATTGGTACTCCCAACAATAACAATCACCGGGGCTTTATTTGCATATATATTGCGTATGGCGAGGGCCAACGTAATAGAGGTTATGGAAAGCAATTACGTGAGGACTGCCATATTAAAAGGCATCAGCATGAGACAGGTGGTGTTTAAACATGTCTTACCGAATGCTCTGATCCCTACCATCACGGTAATAGCTAACAACGTAGGTTGGATGTTTGGGGGAATAATTGTTGTCGAATTCGTTTTTGCTTACCCTGGTATTGGAAGTCTATTGATCATGGCCATCGATACACGAGACATGCGACTACTTCAATCAACAGCGTTGGTCATAGCTGCTATATATGCATTCGCAAACCTTGCCGCGGACCTAGTTTATGGTTTATTGAATCCTAGAGTTAGGGTGGGACAGTAAAATGAACGCTAGCGCTGTCACCAAAAAAGCAACGGTAGTTCAATTGTTGAACATTGCTCTTGCAAAGATTGTCGATCTTGCCAAAATACCACTGCGAACAAACAGTGGCAGAATCGGATTCGCTATTTTAATACTATATTCAATTGTAGTTATTTTCGGCTCCTGGTTAACACCTTATAGCCCAACTGAATATGATTTAGACCATAGATTTGAAGCTCCGTCCCTAAACCATTTTTTTGGCACCGACCACAATGGTAGGGACGTTTTAAGTCGAGTCATCGCCGGAGCCAGATCCATAATTTGGATTTCAGTGATAGGGACAGCACTGGGGATTTTCCTTGGAACTATTATTGGAATCACTAGTGGGTATCTTGGAGGATGGTTTGACCAAATAGCCATGAGGTCAATGGATTTTCTATTGTCCTTTCCATCCTTGCTGTTAGCCTTATTGTTGATAACGATCGGACTGCAGAGAACTGCACTAGACGAATCGTGGCTGATAATAGCTGTGATTGGAATAGCATTTACTCCCAATAACAGCCGTGTTATCAGGAGTGCAGCTCTTACCATAAAGCCATTAGAATTTGTCCAAAATGCACGCCTAAGAGGGGAACCGCTTTACCACATTGTACTGAGAGAAATTTTGCCTAATATAATCCCGGTTATTGGAGTCGAGGCGAGTTTGCGGCTCAGCTTCGCTCTATTGTTAACGGCCTCACTGGGATTCTTGGGACTAGGGGTACAGCCACCAACACCGGACTGGGGGCTTATGGTCAACGAAAGCCGAAGTCATTTAGCTATAGCGCCTTGGGCATCTCTAGCACCAGCCTTCGCTATGGGCACGCTTGTCATTGGGGTTAATTTATTTGCCGACGGCATCAGACAATCTCTCCAACTCCCTGAGGACCGAGGTGAGAAGTAATGAATAAAGAACCATTGCTTAAGGTAGAAGATTTATCAGTAACATTTTTCACGCCGAGGGGCACCGTTACAGCGGTAAGAGAGGCCTCTTTTGAGGTTTCAAGAGGCGAGGTGTTGGGCATTGTCGGAGAATCAGGTTGTGGGAAATCAACTTCTGCATTTGCTGTAATGGGATATTTACCAACCACTGCGGAAACCGGTGGATCAATATCCTTTGAAGGAAAGGACATATCATCCATGTCCGCAGAAGATTTAAGGGAACTAAGAGGAAACCGGATTGCCATGGTCTATCAAGACCCAACGACATCCTTGAATCCTTCTATGAAAATAGGACTTCAGGTCCAGGAAGTAATATCAGAGCATCTAAACTTAGACCAAAGTGCTAGAAACAAAAAAGTTGTGGAATTATTTGAAAGTGTGGGTTTAGCGGATGCGGAGCAAGTGGGGGACAGATATCCACATGAATTAAGTGGAGGCATGCAACAAAGAGTTATGATTGCCATGGCCCTGGCATGTGATCCCGACTTATTAATAATGGACGAACCAACGACAGGACTAGATGTAACAACCGAGGCAACTATATTAGACCTAGTGGCAAGCCTAAAAGAACGCGTGAACGCCGGAATCCTTTATGTCACCCACAATCTCGGAGTTATCGCTAGAGTAGCTGATCGAGTAGCAGTTATGTACGCTGGCCAAACAGTCGAACAATCCACGGTAACCGATTTATTCGCCTCACCAAAGCATCCATACACCTCTGGTCTTCTTTCGTGTGTTCCTAAACCACCAGGAGATGGAGAAGTTTCCTCAAGATTAAAAAGAATCCCTGGCTTTGTTTATTCATCTCAGGAATCCGAAGTCAACTCCTGTCTGTTTGCAGAACGTTGCCCGCTTGCAGATTCAAAATGTACAACATCTGCCCCAGCTCTGGAATTTATCGAAGAAACCTCTCAAGTTAGATGTTTTCATAGCGATAAAGTTGAACCAGACACATGGGGAGGAGCAGAAGAGAGAATAAGTCGTAAAGATGTTAACAGCCCAACCGTGTTAACTGGGACTGGTATAACACATGAATACGGAAAACGACGAAAAAAATATATGGCTTTTGGACCTGATATAGATTTACCAGTCAGAGCCCTTAATCAGATAGATTTCCAAATGCCTCAAGGCAAGACCTTAGGAATAGTGGGAGAAAGCGGTTCTGGGAAATCGACACTAGCCCGAGCTGTGGTAGGACTAATCAAGGCTCAAGATGGATCGCTTCAGTTGAACGGAAATGAATTAGATAAAACGGTAGAAAACCGCTCCAATGAAGACAAATCGGCAATACAAATGGTTTTTCAAAACCCTACCGCTTCACTAAACCCCAAACTAAAAATTAAAAAGACTCTTATTCGATCACTTATGCGCTTTTCAAAGTTAAACAAACAGGAAAGTGAAGAAAGAGCAGCGTCTCTTATGGAAGAAGTTGGCTTGGACCCTAGTTACTTGGAAAGACTGCCATCGGAACTTAGTGGAGGCGAACAGCAAAGAGTCGCGATCGCGGGTGCTTTTGCTACTAATCCTGAAATCGTAGTGGCTGATGAGGCGGTGTCTGCTCTAGACGTTTCGGTACAAGCTCAAGTACTAGGCCTTCTTGAAGACCGCCAGCAGGAATTAGGTAATTCGTATCTATTTATCACGCATGACCTTGGCGTCGTGAGATACATATCAGATGACATAATGGTGGTCTACGCAGGTCACATAGCTGAATATGGACCTTCAGAGGGAGTGCTAAATAGTCCATCCCACCCCTATACTGAAGCTCTTTTATCGGCAGCTCCTATTCCAGATCCGTATGCCAAACCTAATCCTCTGAGATTAGAAGGTGCTGTCCCAACCATGCGTGAGGAATTCACCGGTTGTTTCTTCGCAAGCCGATGTCCTCGCAAATTGGGACCTATTTGTGACACAGAAGCACCACCTATACAGAAGATATCCACCAATGAAAACCATGTAATAAACTGCCACATCCCTGTAGAAGATCTAGAAAAAATTCAGTCCTGAGTCATAAAAAAGCATTTCACACAGGTGTGAGTTCTAGCCCCTACCTACGTATGGCATTTGAGTTGCCATTATTGTAACGAACTGTATATTCGCGTCCAACGGCAAATTCGATATGTACAAAACTGTCTCGCCCACATGTTCCACGTTAAATGTAGGTTCTGGCATAGTTTCCCCATTAGCCTGCAACACTCCGCCCTGCATCCTCGCAGTCATAGGAGTAGCTGCATTACCAACATCAACCTGACTGCAAGCAATATTATATTTGCGGCCATCTAAAGATATCTGCTTTGTAAGACCGGTAATAGCATGTTTCGTGGTCGTATAAGCGACAGCATCTGGCCTAGGTGTATAGGCCGAAATTGAACCGTTGTTGATAATTCTGCCACCTTGAGGGGACTGATTCTTCATTATCTTTATGGCATGCTGTGCGCAGACGAAACTGCCTGTAAGATTTGTATCCACCACGCGCTGCCAATCCTCGACAGGAAGATCTTCCATGTTCATTCTTGGCGACCCGATACCTGCATTATTGAAAAGAACATCTAATCTTCCAAAAGTAGATTCTGCCTTCTCGAAAAGCTCAGCCACTGACTCTGGGTTCCCAACATCAGTAGAAACTGCAATGGCTCGTGAATCATCCACTCCAGATTCAGCTATCGTCTCCTCCAAAGGTTCTATTCTACGACCAGCCAAAACAACTGAGTACCCGTCGCCCAATAATTGCAATACTGAACTTTTGCCAATACCTGTACCTGCTCCTGTGACCAACGCCACTTTACCATTCGATGCCATGAATAGAACTCCTTGTTATTTGATTAGCTGTGGAATTCTACCGGATATTCCCATTGAGGTCACTTCAGGAAGTAAAAATCTTAAAAAATACTCCGGTGGTACGATCGTGTATGTATGATTTCAATCAAGCAATTTTTCAAATGC